>CALBSU010000227.1 GCA_937967285.1 uncultured Acidobacteriota bacterium | reverse complement strand
AACTCACCATTCGAGCCCGCCTGGGGCATCACCGGATATCTTGAAGTCAGGAACGATCGTCTTCACATCAACGGAGTCGATGCCGTGGAGCTGGCTGAAAAGTATGACACGCCGCTCTTCGTGATCTCGGCTCCGCGCATCCGCCACAACATCGCGCAGTTACTCGATGCGGCGAAGCATCATCCGAAACTCAAACTTTGCTACGCCTCGAAGGCGAACAATCTGCTCGGAGTCCTCGAGGTCGTTCGCGGCGCGGGCATCGACGTCGAGGTCAACTCGGGTGGCGAGCTCTTCAAGGCGCTCAGGGCGGGCTTTCGTCCCGATCAGATCGAGATGAACGGAATCTCGAAGACGGAGCGCGAGATCGCCGAGGCGGTCGAAGCCGGAATCTACACGATCAATCTCGACTCGCCATTCGAGCTCGAGCTGGTCGAGCGCGTCGCTGAGAGGCTCAATAAACGCGCCAATGTGACGGTCCGGCTGGTGGCAGGAGTCGGGACCAGATCGCATGCCGGGTTGCAGACAGCGCTCTACACCTCGAAGTTCGGAGTCTCACCTGAACAGGCGCGCGAGATGATGCTCCGCGCGGTCCGGAATCGCGAACTGATCAATCTGGCGGGACTTCACATCCACGTCGGTTCCCAGACGCCGGATCCGGAGCCTTACATCCAGGCCTTCGACGCGATGTGGGAGCATCTGCTCTGGTTGCACAGAGAGACCGGTCACCGGTTGCAGCACATCAACATCGGCGGCGGCATCCCGGTCAATTATCTGCGCGACCGCTCGCAGGCGGACGAGATAAGCGAGGACGAGCGGATCATGCTCGGAGCCAGTCTGACTGCCGGCGAGATGATGGAGGCGGCGATCGAGTTCGTTCGCGGCTCGGCGCGCAGAGCCGGCGCCGAAGAGCTGCTGGATGACCTTGAAATCGTCATGGAACCGGGCCGCGCCGTGATCGCCGACGCGGTCACCATCCTGACCGGCGTCCGCAACATCAAGCATCGACCGGAGACCGGAGAGGACTGGGTGCTCACGGATGCCGGTTACAATCTCATGCTCTCGATGGTCATGTACCACTGGTACTACCATACGGTTAACGCCTCGCGAGCGGGAGAATCGCACCGCCGCCCGTATCGCATGGCCGGCCCGCTGTGCGACGGCGGCGATGTCTACTTCGACCTGCACGGTGACGGCCATCTGCCCGACAGTCGAATGCTGCCGGAGGGCGTCGGAGTCGGCGAGGTCATCGCCATGCTCAACACCGGCGCCTACACCATGTCGCAGATGACGGCTTACAATGGCCGCGTCTTTCCCGCGGCGGTTCTGATCGAGGAGGATGGATCCGTCCGCGTCGTTCGTCGCAGGGACGATTACGAGGATTTGATACACAACGAAATAAGTACAAAGTACAAAGTATAAAGTACAAAGTGAACGCAACTTTATACTTTATACTTTGTACTTTGTACTCATCAGAAAGGTGAAACCCGTATGAAAAAAGCCCTGTTTCTGACTGCAATCATCCTGATCTTCACTCAATTTCTGACCGGCTGCCAGCCGGCCGAGAAGCCGCCCGTAGTCGATGTCGAGACGATCATTCTCAAACTTGAGGATGACTGGGAGAAGGCTCTGACCTCATCGAACGTTGACGGGCTGAACAAGATCTATGCCGAGACGCTGATCTATACCCATTCAAACGGATCGGTCGACGACAAGGCGAGTTACATCACCAAGATCAGGTCCGGCGAGACGAAGTATGAGTCGATGACGAGGAACGACCGTCGCGTGAAGGTATACGGCGATACGGCGATCGTGACCTGTCACTGGGACGTTCACGTCACGGCGCGCGGGACGAAGATCGACACGAATGCCAGGTACATACACGTTTACGCCAGGACGGGGCAGGACTGGCAGATGGTGGCGCACCAGGCGACGAAGATAACGGAATAGAAGGAGGCCGGGATGATCAGGCGGCTGACAATCGTATCGCTCATCCTGCTGTCGCTGTTGTCGCTCAACGGCCGGGACGGCGTCATCGCGCAGCGTGCCGCGCTGAGGTTCGAGGTGTCGTTCCCGGCGGAGCGCAGCCGGACGCCTCTGGACGGGCGACTGCTGCTGCTGCTTTCGACCGACGGGTCGCAGGAGCCGCGGATGCAGATCAACGATTCGGCGAAGACGCAGCAGGTCTTCGGGATCGACGTCGACGGACTCAAACCCGGTCAGCGCGCGGTGATCGATGCCGGCGCCTTCGGGTATCCGGTCAGAAGTCTCAACGACATTCCGCCGGGTAAATACTTCGTCCAGGCGCTGCTCCACAAATACGAGACCTTCAGGCGTTCGGACGGCCACACGGTCAAGCTGCCGATGGACCGCGGCGAGGGGCAGCACTGGAACCTCGCGCCGGGCAATATCCACAGCAGACCGGTAGAGATGACGATCGACCGTCGCCGCCCGCAGACGATCGCGATCACGCTCGATCAGGAGATCCCGCCGATCGATCCTCCGAAGGACACGAAATACATCAAGCACATCCGCATCCAGAGCAAAAAGCTGAGCGAGTTCTGGGGACGCCCGATGTATCTCGGCGCGAACATTCTGCTGCCGGCGGGATTCGACGAACATCCGAACGCGCGTTATCCGCTGATGGTCTTCCACGGTCACTTCCCCTACACATTCGGCGGGTTCCGCGAAACTCCGCCCGATCCGGATCTGAAGCCCGATTACAGCGAACGGTTCAAGCTCTCGGGCTACAACCGCATCGTTCAGGAGTACGCCTACAATTTTTACAGAGAGTGGACCGGCCCCGACTACCCTCGTTTTCTGATCATCGAGATCCAGCACGCCAATCCGTATTATGACGATTCGTACGCGGTCAACTCCGCCAATCTCGGGCCGTACGGCGATGCTATCAATCACGAGCTGATCCCGTACATCGAGGAGAAGTTCCGCGGCATCGGCGAGGGCTGGGCGCGGTTCACTTACGGCGGATCGACCGGCGGGTGGGAGGCTCTGGCGACGCAGATCTTCTACCCGGACATGTTCAACGGATGTTTCGCTGCCTGTCCGGATCCGATCGACTTCCGCGCCTACACGGTGGTCAACATCTACGAGGACAAAAACGCCTACTACGTCGACAGCAGGTGGAAGCGGACGCCGCGGCCGGGGCATCGGGACTATCTCGGTCACGTCTCGGCGACGCTCGAAGAGATGAACCACCGCGAGCTGGCGCTGGGCACCAGAAGCCGTTCGGGCGATCAGTGGGACATCTGGCAGGCGGTCTACTCGCCGGTCGGAGCGGACGGCTATCCGAAGCCGATCTGGGACAAGCTGACCGGAGAGATCGATCGCACGGTTGCCGAGCACTGGCGGGAGAACTACGATCTCGGCCATATCCTCAGGCGAGACTGGGCGAAGCTCGGGCCGAAACTTGAAGGGAAGATCCATATCTACTGCGGCGATATGGACAACTACTATCTCAACAACGCCGTTTACCTGGTCGAGGAGTTCCTCAAGGGGACGAAGAATCCTTTCTACGGCGGCGAGGTCGATTACGGCGACCGCGCCGAGCACTGCTGGAACGGCGATCATACGCTGCCGAATCATCTTTCGAGGCTCCGATACAACCAGATGTACGTGCCGAAGATCCTCGAGCGGATCAGGAAGTCCGCGCCGCCGGGCGCCGACCTGACGAGCTGGCGGTATTGACAACACTTCATGCCGGAGAGGCCGATTGACCGTCCGGAAGAAAAGCGAGCGAGATGTCGATCTCAATGACGAGAAGGGGTTTTATTGCGGGAGCCGCAGGGTTCTCGCTGGCCGCGGGCAGAAGCGGAATGGCTGCAGAGCCCTTGACGCTCTATGTCGGGACGTACACCAGCGGCAAGAGCGAGGGAATCTACATTTGCAGCATGGATCCCGAGACTGGGAACCTGACCATCCGGGGGACGGCGAAAGGCATCGTCAACCCGTCGTATCTGGCGATCGACAGGCGGAGGCTTTACGCCGTCAGCGAGGTCGGTGACGGCGCGCTGGTCTCATACTCGATCGATAAGTCTACGGGCGGGCTGACGAAGATCAACCAGCAGTCGACGCGCGGAGGTTCGCCGTGCTACGTGACGATTCATCCCGGCGGCAGGTTTGCTGCGGTCGCCAATTACGGCACCGGCAATCTGTGCGTGCTGCCTGTTAATAAGAACGGAAGCCTCGGTGCGGCCGTCGATGTCGTCCAGCATGGCGGAACCGGCGGAGATCCCGCACGGCAGAAAGGGCCGCATGCTCACTGCGTCATGTTTGACCGGGCGGGGAATCGCGCTCTGGCTGTCGATCTGGGGATCGACAGAGTGATGATCTATCGCTTCTCGGGCGGCAGGCTGAAACCGAACACGCAGCCGTTCTATCAGACGAAACCCGGCGCCGGACCGCGCCATATCGACTTCCATCCTTCGCATAAGTTCGTTTATCTGATCAACGAACTCGATTCGACGATCAGCGCGCTCGCATGGAACGATCGGAGCGGGGAACTGAGCGAGATTCAGACGCTGCCCACGCTGCCTGAGGGATTCTCGGGAACCAACTACCCGGCGGACATTCACGTCCATCCGAACGGGCGGTTCGTCTACGGCACCAATCGCGGTCACAACAGCCTGGCTGCCTTCGCGATCGATCCTTCAAACGGTCGGATGTCGCTGGTCGGGCATACTTCGACCGGAGGCGATTTCCCTCGCAACTTCGTCATCGACCCGTCGGGACGCTTTCTGCTGGCGGCGAATCAGAAGACGGACAATATCGTGGTCTTCCGGATCGATCAGGCGACGGGAGCGCTGCAGGCTACGGGAGCCCAGGCAGAAATCCCGGCGCCGGTGTGCCTGAAATTTCTCCCGGCCTGATGGCATCGCCGGCTCAAAACGCAAATTGGAATAGATCGCAAAGGCCGCCGAGGGAGCAAAGGGAGATCAACCGCAAAGGCCGCAAAGGGAGCAAAGATTTTTATGGGATGGAAACCCGATTAAATGCCCGGTGGACTGGGCTCGGGGATTAACATCCAATAAAACCTTTGCCACCTTGGCGGTCTTTGCGGTTATTCCCCTTTGCCACCTTGGCGGCCTTTGCGGTTGATCACAGGTTGGATTTTCGCCTCTGGTCAATAAGATGGCGTGCACTGCGGACGGCGAGGGCGGCGATGGTCAGCGTCGGGTTCTTTTCCGGAAATGTCGTGAAGCAGCTTCCGTCGACTACGAACAGGTTCTTCACTTCGTGCGACTGACAGAATGAATTGAGGACCGATCTCTTCGGGTCACTGCCCATTCTGACGGTGCCTACTTCATGGCTCGCGAAACCGCCGGGCGTCTCGCTTCCTCCGGTTGTCATCTCGACGCCGCAGGTCTCAAGCACTTCCAGGACGCTCGATCGCATCTCCCGAAAAAGTTTCAGATCGTTTTCGCCCCAGGTGAACTGGACGATCGGGATCGGGATGCCGTAGTTGTCGACTTTCGCGGGATCGACCGTGACGCGATTATCGGCACGGTGTTCGACCTTCCCCCATCCGCCGACCAGCAGCATCGCCGGATGCAGGTCGCGGACTCGCCGTTTGTACGCCGTTCCGAATCCCCTGACGGACTTGGCGTGATGCGGCCAGTGCCAGTTCTGGTAGTTGAGCTGCATGCCGAACCCGCCGACGTAATCTCTCTTCGCATTCTGATTGAAGCGCGGGATGTATGCGTGGTCGGTCGCGCCGTCCCCGGTGAAGACGTCCTTTCCGGCGAGATCCTTCAGATAGCCGGTGGCGCTGGTGTTGAGATGCCCGCCTAGGTAACGGCCGACCAGATCGTTCGAGTTGGCGATGCCGTTCGGATATTTTTCGCTTTTGGAGTTGAGCAGCAGGCGGGCCGATTCGATCGACGCGCAACTGACGACGACCACGCGCGCCCGGACGTGTTCCTCTCTCCTTGTCCGTCTGTCGATGAACGAAACGCCGGAGGCCAGTCCGCGGTCATCGACGGTGATCTCGCGAGCCAGCGCGTTGAGCCTGAGCGTCAGTCTGCCGGTGGCCAGAGCTTCCGGGATGACGGTTACATCGCTTGACCAGACCGCCCGGACATCGCAGACATCCATGCAGTGACCGCAGTAGTGGCATCCGCCCCGCGATCCTCTGCCCTTGAGCAGCACGGCCTTTCGCGTCGGAATCAGCCTGATCCCTTTGCCGGCCAGCTTGGTTCGGGCTATCACCTCTGAACATCGCAGCCGCGGAGATTCCGCCACGAAATCCCCGTCCGGCAGGACCTCGAGGTTCTCCTTTGTGCCGAAGACGTGCATCTCGCGCTCGACGAAACTGTAAAAGGGCGCCAGTTCATCGTAGCTGAGCGGCCAGTCCTCCTCGAAACCGTGCAGCGACCCTTCGCGGAAATCGTCGGCAGAGAAGCGAAAGCTGGCTGCATTCCAGTGAAATGTCCGACCGCCGAGCGTCCGGATGCGATCGACGGATATCCTGTCGCCCCGATACTCGATCCGACGGGCAATGTCATCCGGATAGAGCGATCGTTGTCTGTAGAACCCGAATCCCCTCTTCGGCAATTCGTAGGGCAGGGAATGGATGTCGAGATCCTCGAGGCGTCCCTTAGCTCCTCCCTCGAGCAGGATGACATCGGCGCCGGCGGCAGTCAGTTCACGGGCCATGAATCCGCCCGCCGCTCCCGATCCGATCACGCAGACATCGAAGACTTTTTTTCGGAGTGCGGAGCGCGTGCGCTCCGCTTTAACTTGTGTCAGCTTCGGGATAATCATGCTCGATCGAAATCCTGGTTAAAAAGCGGCGCCCACGGGCGCCGCACTCCGAAACTATTTCTGCAGGAAGACGTGTACGCCCTTCTTGTTCGACGTCACGATGTCGGGCTTGCGATCATTGTTGATATCCGCGACGACGAACTGAGTGCCCACACCCGAATCATCGTCGATCAGGTGTTTGATCCACCGGACGCCGGACTTATCCCTTTTCAATTCGTACCAGACCAGAACCGCCGGAGCGTTCGGATCGACGTCGCCCTTCGGACCGTGAGCCCAGAACCTCTTGCCGGTGACCAGGTCCGGCAGCCCGTCGCCGTTGATGTCCGCCATTTCGAGGGCATGCGACTGCGAGAAGCTGTCGTCGATCACGTGTTTGACGAATCTTCTCTGCCCGCCGGCTGTCTTCGTCTGCCGGTGCCACCAGATTCCGACGCCGTGTGCCGAGCTGCTGACGACGTCCGGCAGCCCGTCCGCATCGACGTCGTAGACATGCATCTGGGCGCAGTCGTCGCCCAGATCGGCCGGGATGAATTCCCACTGTCCGTTTCGCCGCGCATCCGCGGGCTGGCGCCAGTAGCCCGTCCTGATGATCACATCCTTCAGTCCGTCAGCGTCGATGTCGCCGATGCCCAGACCGTGAGAGTAGCGGTAGACTCCGTGCTCCTTCGCCTTATCCTTCGCTATCTTTTCGCCGATCAGCCGGGCGGCGAACTCTTTCGACGAATCCTCCGATGGTTCGTACCAGGCCATCTGCGAATCATCGTAGGAAAAGACGAGGGCCCGCCGCGAATCCTTCCCGATCAGCTGAGCGTATGCCGGGCTCTCGTTGCAGGCGTTTTTGAAGATTTTGTGCTCGGTCCAGTGCCCGCCCTTCGATTTCGGGTTCTCGCGCCAGAAGACGGGCGGAATCCCCGGCGTGTCGATCAGGATCTGATCCGGCCAGCCGTCTCCGTTGATGTCGTCCGCGAAATTGACGAAGCTGTTGCTGTACCCTTTGGCCGCGTCGAATTTCTGCACGGGCTGAATCTCATGCGGAGTCCAGTCCGGCGCCTCGTACCAGAGATTTCCCGCCAGAATGTCGGTTCGCCCGTCGCGGTTGATATCGGCCACGGCGACGCCCTCCGAACGGAACCCGCGATCGACCGTGATCCGTGTGAAATTGACCTCCCTGGTCAGAGCGAATGCAGGGATCACCAATATCAGAAGAGCGCAGTATGTAACCGATTTCTTCATCGCTAATCTCCGGTTTTTTTCTGTCAAGTTCCTCTTCACGCCGGATCGTCTGAATCCTGAGATTCTCTGGCCGAAGGGCTGAAGTAGACGAACAGGATGCTCGTCACCCAGATGAAGGCGGCCAGCGCGCGGCCCATCCAGACGGGCGTCAGGATAGCGGTAATCAGCAGAGTGACGGTCACCGTCGCGGCGATTCGCCATTTCTGCTCGCGCGTCAGACCAGTTCGCTTGCGAAAAGCGTGAATGTAGGGGCTCAGTATCCGATGATTCATCAACCAGTTGTGCCAGCGCTCGCTGCCTCGCGCGAAACAGAAGGCAGCCAGCAGCAGGAACGGAGTCGTCGGCAGCAGCGGCAGCGGAATGCCCGCCACGCCGAGCCCGACCGAGACGAATCCCGCCGTCAGATACAGCTTCTGTTTCCAGCGCGCCTGTTTCATTTCCTTCATCGAAGATCGAGCATGTGCTTGCCGATCACATCCAGATACGACTGATAGCCGCCCTTCGCGTACTCGCCGGCGAAACTCTCGATCGTCTGGAGAAGTTGTGTGCTGTAGTAGCCGCTGACAGACTGCGGATGCGGATAGCCAAAAGTTCCGTTGAAGTAGCTGCGAATTATGACGCTCTTCTCGTCCCGCGGCAATGCCGAGACGTTTCCGGCGAAACTGTCGAAGTCGATGCCGCGCATCAGATAGAACTCAACGTTCGAAGTGTAGAAGGCTGAGACCTTCTCGCCGTTCTTTCGCAGATATTCGGCGATCTTTTTGAGCGCCGAAGGGCCGGCCAGGTTGCCGACGACAGGGATGACGAGGTTGCGTTCCTGCAGTGACTTGAGAAACCTGAAATCGTCCTCGCGCGCCAGATAATTTCCCTGACGCCCCGTCAGATCCTTTTCGAGCAGCAGGTCGCGGTAGTTCGGATAGTAGTATCGCGGGCTCCGGTTCTTGCTTGTGAACTTGAGGTCGAGTCCGGCGGCGTGGAACTCGGCCAGGATGTGGCGCAGCGTCGTCCTGTCACGCTCATTCAGGTCGAATCCGATCCTGCTGATCTCTTCCTCGACGCGCTTCGTCGTCCTGTCGAGCAGCCCCTTTTCAGGCGGCGTTTTGTCGATCCAGGCGGCAATTTCAGCGATATCCTTCGATTCCCAGGCGCTCGAATTCTCCGGAATCGGCCTGCCGATCAGCAGACACAGGTATTCGATCCGGTTGCGCGACAATGCGAAGAGTGATTTGAAGACCAGGTGCTGGATCAGATTGTCACGCCGGATATCTATCATGAATGCGATCTCCGGGCGGATCTGGGCCATGTAGGAGAAGTTCTGATCCGGACCGACGCCGAGATAAGCCCCGCCGCTGACGTTCATCCGGCGCATTCTGCCGAGAACGTGCAGGTATGAGGTCTCGTTCGAGATCAGGTTATCGGTGTCGAAGTATCCGCCCTCCTCGCTCAGTTGCGCGCTCAGCGAGACGAACTGCTGAGCGGTCAGCGATCGCCCCTTGCGCGCCTCCCGCGCTTCCGCAGCCGGCTCCTGAGTTCGCAGCGCCTGTGCCGCCTGCTGCTGCAACAGAGCGCAGATGATGATGATGATCAGGCTGATAATTCTTCGCATAGGAAAACCGGTGCGCACGCTTCCGGCGTGCGGTTATTTCACTGAGCGAGATCCGCGCCTCTGGCTTCCCAGATCAGTTCCTTCGGCCAGCGATTCTTTTTCAGGAAATCGAAGTACTCCTTCTCGCCTCTGACGTAGGCGCCCAGAAAGGCGATGCTGTAGGAGTTGATGATGCTGTAGGTCGTCTCCATCGAGGTGAACTCGAACGGTTCGCCGGTCGCGCGCCGCTTGCCCTTGCCGACTCCGTCGCCGAAATCCCGGGAGATCTTGAAGATGTCCGTGAAGGAGTAATGGCCGCCGTTGACCATTTCGAGCAGGAACGCCGGGCCGGTATGCATTCTGAAGTTGGACCGGATGAAATCGTTGCCCTTGACGCCGAGAGTCGTATCCTCGGTCCCGAGCATGTAGAGCGACGGGACGTTCAGATTCTGATGCGTCTCGGGCGCGCCGGACATCGCGATGACAGCCTTGAAGCGCGGATCGGCGTCGGCGACGCGGATCGCAGTCATCGATCCGAACGACATCCCGGCCGCGACCGGGACGCTCAGATCGATCCGGCTGCTGAAACGGCTGTCGGCCCCGCCGTTCCAGAGCGTCATCTGGTCGAGCAGAAAACTCATATCCTTCGGCCTGTCGATGGCCGACTGGTTGCGCTGCGACGCCTGATAGAGGATCGGCTTGCCTTTGATCACCGTTACGCGTGCGTTGGCCGTGTGGTCCGCCGAGACGATGATGTATCCGTGGCTGGCCAGATAATCGCACCAGAAGGTATTCTGATTGCGGGTCCCGCCGTTGCCGTGCGAGAAGACGATGAGCGGAAATTTTCCTTCACGCACCCGGGCATCCCGCACCGAGTGGTTCCAGAAGTCCGCGTCCAGCTCGGCGGACGACTTGCGGTATGCCATTTTGATCAGCGTCTCGAACTGCGGGCTGATTCCTCCGGGAATGAAGTTCGAAAACTTGTTCTTCGGCTGATTTTTCGCTTCGTCCGACGCCGGATACCAGATCTCAGTGACCAGCGTTCTGGCTTCGCCCGTCGCCGGGTCGGTTCGCGAGGGATCGACCAGAACGGTCGTTGTCACCCCTGTCGGATACGGTCCCATCTCGAGCGGATCGAGAACCTTGCCTGATGATTCCGCCGTCCGGGTCAGGACGGGCGCCATCAGTATGATGAAGATCGCTGCCGTGATGATTTTACGATGTCTGATCATGGTTCACATTCCTTCTCATGCTGCCCTGATTTCAGTAATATTGAGCAATCCAAAGATATTGTATTTTCGCGAATAAAAGCAACTCACATTGTAAGGAGGCTTCAGCCGAATGCCGGCAGCAAAGAAGAAGAGCAGCAAAAATAAGAGGGCGAAGAAGTTCATCCGCACGCTGGCGATCGACATCGGCGGATCCCGCTTGAAGGCCTCGATTCTCGACGAGCACGGAGAGATGGTGACCGAACGCGTCCGCGTGGACACGCCAAAGCCCTGTCCGCCCAAAGCGATGCTCGCCGCGCTGAAGAAGCTCGTCTCGCAACTGCCTGACTTCGACCGCGTCTCGGTGGGATTTCCCGGCGTCGTCCATCATGGAAAAATTCTCATGGCGGCCAATCTCGGGACCAGGTACTGGAAGGGGTTCGATCTGGAAAAGGCGCTCGCCCGGATGCTCAAAAAGCCCGTCAAGGTGATCAACGACGCCGATATGCAGGGACTGGCGGCGATCAGGGGCAATGGCGTCGAGATGGTCATCACGCTCGGCACGGGAGTCGGTTGCGGACTCTTCGAGGACGGACGCCTGGCGCCTCATCTTGAGATCGGACACATCCCGTTCCGCAACGATCAGACATTCGAACAGCAGCTCGGCGCGAAGCCCCTGGCCGAGATCGGAAAAGCCCGCTGGAACCGCCGCCTGAAGAAGGCCATCGGATACTGGCGGATTCTGACCAGCTTCGAAAAGCTCTATCTCGGCGGCGGAAACGCCCAGCTGGTCAGCTTCAAGCTGCCGCCCGATGTCGAGATCGTTCCCAATGTGCTGGGGATGAAGGGGGGCATCTGGCTCTGGAAGGAAAGAGGGAAATAGAAATTGTCGCTCTACCTTGTATCGACGCCGGTCGGCAATCTCGAGGACATCACGATGCGGGCCCTGCGCATCCTGCGGGAGGCCGATCTGATCGCATGCGAGGATACCCGCCACACGGGCAGACTGCTCGACCATTTCGGAATCCGGAAGCCGTTAATCAGTTATCACGAACACAATGAACAGGCGCGGGCCGGTGAGCTGGTCGATCGACTGGTCGCGGGCGAGAAGATCGCGGTCGTCAGCGATGCCGGGACTCCGGGGATCTCCGATCCGGCCTATCGCATCGTTCGCGCGGCGATCGACAGGGGAATCGAGGTGATACCGATACCGGGTGCGACCGCGCTGATCGCCGGTCTGGTTGCGTCCGGGCTTCCGACCGATGCGTTCCTCTTCGGCGGATTCCTGCCCCCGAAAAAGACGGCCCGCCGTTCGCGGCTCGAGGGGCTGCGCGGCGAGCGGGCGACGCTCGTCTTCTACGAAGCTCCGCACAGGATCAGGGAGACGCTGCTGGATGCCGAGGAGGTGCTCGGTGACCGCGAAGCCTCGCTCGCCCGCGAGCTCACCAAGATGCACGAACAGTTCATTCGCGGCCCATTGTCGGCGATCCGGGCGCGGCTCGATCAGCCCCGCGGAGAGATGACGCTTGTCATCGCCGGTTGCCCCGATGATAATCAATTCGACCTCGATGAACGCAGTATTTCAGAGCAGGTCGAGGAGCTGGTGCGCGTCGAAGGGATGTCCCGGACCGATGCGCTCAAGACGGTCGCGCGCCGGCGCGGGATGTCGAAACGCGACGCCTATCAGATAATGCTCGAGGAGAAGGCAGATGTTAATTCCGAGGATGCCGAAAAAGAATGAAAGGGCGATTCTGAAACTTACAGCGATCGCCCTGCTTCTGATCTCGGCTTCGGTCTGCGCGAGCGCGCAGATACTCAAACAGAACGATTACGGAGTCGGCCTGACGATTGCGATCTATCAGTATGACGAAGCGGGCTCAAAGCAGTTCACCCAGGTCAACAAGCTGAAGGTCACCGCCACGACGCCCGAAGAAGAGATCGAACATATCTACCGGACCTTCGGCGCCGAGGGGCTCAAGATTCGCCATGTCCGCACGATCGGACTGCGCGAGGGCGAGAGCTTCACCGACACCCAGCCGATGAACGACAAGCCGTTCGTCTTTACGGTCGTCGCGCGCCTGATCACGAAGGGAGATGTGACGCTCGATTTCTCCGCCACATACGATGAAAAGGTACTGCTCGAACTGAAGAGCGTGTCGGTCAACAGCTACGAGACGGTCATGCTGCGGGGCGCTCAGGGCGCTTTCGGAACCCGCGAATTCAAGGGACCGAACGGCGACGAGCAGACGCCGGATACGCGGGGTCTGCTGGTCACGATCACTCCCACCGTGACGACATCGCGCAGTCTTCAGAATCGAGCTTCCGACATCTCGCGGCCGACCGATGCCTACGGCTCGCGCGTCGAGCTGGGCGAGAGCGACACCTTCGTCATGCCCGCGCTGATCAGCCGGGCGCCGCTGCAGTTCCCGCCCGGAGCGCGCGTCTCCGGATCGATCACCCTCGAGGGCATCGTCACTCCGGACGGGCGGATGACCAATGTCAGGATCCTCGATACGCCGGATACGGCGCTCAATCCCAAGGCCATCGCAGCTTTTCGCCAGTACCGATACAAGCCCGCCACGCTCAACGGCCGGCCGACGTATGCGACATGGCGCGAGACCATCCAGCTCGGAAAGCCGACGCCTCAATGATCGATCGTGCCCCGGATTGCGGGCGGAAAAAATAGAAGGAAAGCGCTGAATGTCGAAAGTGATTGAGAGGCGGACGATCTTCGATGGCGAGATCATCACCGTCGAACGCGATGTGATCCTCGATGCGAGAGGTAATGAGGCGGTTCGCGAGGTTGTCAGGCACCCGGGTGGAGCGGGAGGCCTGCCCCTGTTCGATGACGGCACCGTGGCGCTGGTCAGGCAGTACAGGCATCCGGCGGGACGCGATCTGCTCGAAATTCCAGCCGGCCGGATCGAACCCGGCGAATCGCCCGAGTCCTGCGCCGCGCGAGAGATCGAACAGGAGATCGGATTCAGGCCCGGCAGAATCGAAAAACTGGTCGAGTTCTATTCGACGCCCGGTTTCTGCGAGGAGAAACTTCACGTCTACCTGGCGACCGATCTCGAACCCGTCGGGCAGCAGCTCGATCACGACGAGCATCTCGAGATCGTCAGGCTCTCCCTTGCCGAGGCTCTGGCGATGGCGGAAAGCGGCGAGATCGAGGACTCGAAGACGCTGATCGCACTGCTTCTTGCCAAACATCGCCCCCTGATGCTTAATATTCAGATCTGAACGTTCAACGCCCGAATACGGGGCCGGTCATCGACAACGGATACTTATGACATCATTGACGACCACTTGTCCGACCTGCGGAAACATTCTTGATGAAGCTCCAGGCGTCGTCTGCGCCAATTGCGAGGCTCCGGCCAAGGCGCCCGACAGATTATGGGGAGCCGCCCGCGGGATACTCGTCTGGCTCGGCAGCGTCGGACTCATCTTCGGCTTTCAAATCGCCGCTCTGATCATCTATCTGATCGTCAAAGTCAGAGAGACCGGTCAGATCCCAAAGACCTTCGAAATCGACTGGCTGGTGACGGTGCTCTCGCTCGGCTCGACGTTTCCGGCGCACCTGCTGACGCTGGTGCTCTGCTGGCTGGTTGTGACCGACAGCGGAAAGCGCCCGTTTTTCAGGACGCTCGGCTGGAGCTGGCATCCGCAGTTCAAATGGGTCCATGCCGTCGGGCTGGCATTTCTCATGCTCGGCGTCGCCCTGCTCTATGAAAGATTCCTGCCGCACAGGGAGACGGACATGGAGAAGCTGCTCAAGATGGGGACATCCATCAGGTTGCTGGTGGCGGCTCTGGCGGTCCTGACCGCGCCGATCGTCGAGGAGGTCGTCTATCGCGGAGTGCTTTATGCCGGGCTCGAACGGACATTCGAAAGACGCGGGTTCGGCAATGCAAGATGGATCAGCATCGGCGTCGTGACACTGCTCTTCGCCGGAGTCCACGGTCCGCAGTACTGGGGAAGCATCGCCGCCATCTCCGCAATTCTCTCGCTCAGCCTGGTCCTGACGATCCTCAGGGCCTGGACGGGCAGTCTGCTGCCGTGCGTTGCGACCCACTTCGTCTACAATGGCATTCAGGCCGTGGCTCTGCTCTTTGCCACAGACAAAGTGCTCGAAGGCGTTTCGTCCCAGACCGCGGTCGTTTTGATAAACCTGATTTCAGCTCTCTGACCCGGCCGGCCCGGGGCCGGTCGAACGTGCTTTCACATCCTCGCGTGGGAGGTTTAGAGTCGTGAACGATTTTTTCACGCTGATCGAAAAATTACAGGGAATGCTCGACAGCAATGATGTCGAGGTCGTGTCGATGGACGGGACGAGCGTCCGCGGAACCATCGACAACCTGCGCAGCACCCAGCCTTTCAGCAAGCCGGCCGTCAAGATTCGCGATGCGGAAGGGAAGATCACCAAGATCCTCTTTTCGGACATTCGCGAGATCATCGACCACAAGAAACGATGATCGGGATCACTCCAGCGGCCGTTTGAAGGTGTACTTGACGTACCGGCTGCTGGCCAGCATCTCCTCGCCCTTGTTGTTGCGGTGCATGGCGAAACCGTCGACGTAGACGTTGACGAGCTCCCAGCCCTCATCGCCGAGCGAGTTAAGGCCGGCATCGACGTTGGCGTCGATGAAGTCTTCGCCGGTTATGCGCGAGCCGATCTTGCGTATCTCGCCCCAGTCGACTGTACGGTATTCCCATTTCATCTTTCCGCAACCTTCCTTCCTTGAATATGAACTTCCCTGATCCGTACGAGAAGCTGCAATCCGATCGAACTGCTACCCTCGAAAAGCGCTGACACCGCTATCCCGCCATCAGCGGGCTGTCCGCCTGGTTGATGACCGATCCGGTGCGAGGGTGATGATCGATTCTTATATAAGAAAGACCTAAAGGGGGATCTCAGAATGCGAGCATTTTACTATAAAATCGCTTTAATTTCACATGGTCCGGGGGCAATGAGCGGCTGAGCGTTATCTGATCTGGGCTTCGATCCTTGGCAGACTGAGGATCAGGACGTCGCCGACGATCTTGAGGCTGCGGGCGCTCAGTTTATCGATCGTATCGTCGGCAGTATGCCAGAAGTCCCTGTCATCGTCGCCGTAATCGAAATCTATCAGATCGACTGATGATATTCCGGCCTCGAGGAAGGGGACGTGATCATCGGTGATGTAGTGTGTATCGTCGGTGAAGAATTCGCCGTGACCGGTCTCGCGCGCCGTCGACCAGATCGCCTCGACGAGCCATCCGGACGAGTTGAGTTCCTTCGGGATGGCGAGGTTTTTGTCGCCGATCATATCCAGAAGGATGAACGCGCGGGTCTTGTCGAGACGTTTCTCGCGCCGGAGTCTGGCTACCATCTGGCGGCTGCCGTAGAGGTTATCCTTCCCGTCCATGCAGTCGGACCAGCCGGCGCAGAAGGCCTCTTCGCCGTCGAGGAAGACGAACTGCCAGGTGTATCGCGGTTTGAACTTGCCGGCGGCCGCATCGGCGGCGAGGACTCGAGCGATCTCGAGCAGGGCTCCCGTGCTCGATCCGCTGTCGTTGGCGCCGACGAACCGGAAGTCGCTGAACTGCTTCGAATCGTAATGGCTGCCGATCATGACGACGTCAGAGCTCTCGCCGGGGATCTCGGCGATGATGTTCCTCATCTTCACCTTGCCCTTCGGCGTGGCGGGTGTGAATTCGTCGATGGTGGTCTTGATGCCGTAGCTTTTGAGTTCGCGGGCGATGTACTGGCCGGCTTTCTCGTTGCCGGTCGAACCCGAGGGACGCGGACCGATCTCGACCAGCGCCTTGACGTGAGCCAGCGCGCGCTCGCCATCGAAATCGGTGGTTTTGACCGCTTTCTGTTCGACCGTCGGCGCGACCACCGCCTGAGGAGGTTCGTTCCCGGCGCACGAGATCGCAGCGAGAACAGAAACGAGCAGTATCAGTGTGAATGATTTGAATGCCGGCATATCGTCAATTGATTATCTGTCCGGGCCGGTGAAGGCCAGCACGTCGGAGAGGAAATCGCGCAGTTCGCGGCGGTCGACAACCGCATCGAGCATGCCGTGTTCGAGCAGGAATTCGGATCGCTGAAATCCCTTGGGAAGTTTCTGTCGGATCGTTTGCTCGATGACGCGCGCTCCGGCAAAGCCGATGATCGCTCCCGGTTCGGCGACATTGAGATCGCCCAGCATGGCGTAGCTCGCGGTGACGCCGCCGGTCGTCGGATTGGTCATGAGCGAGATGTATGGAAGTCCGGCGTCATCCAGCCGCGCCAGCGCGGCCGATATCTTGGCCATCTGCATCAGCGAGAGAGTGCCTTCCTGCATCCTCGCTCCGCCCGAGCAGGAAACGACGATCAGCGGAAGCCGCTTTTCGATGCAATGTTCGATCGCCAGCGTTATCTTCTCTCCGACGACCGATCCCATGCTGCCGCCGATGAAGTTGAACTCCATGGCGCAGACGACCACCGGACGGCCGTCGATCATTCCCTCTCCGGTCAGCAGGGCGTCGAGCATGCCAGTCGCCTTCTGGGCCTTCTTCAGCCGATCCCTGTAAGGCGAGTTGTCGACGAATTCGAGGGGATCGTTGGGTGCGATCCCGGTATCCCGCTCCTCGAATTTGCCGTCGTCGAAGAGCATCTGCAGTCGTTCCCGGGCTGTCAGCCTGAAGTGGTGGCCACAGGTCGGGCAGACGTTGAGATTCTCCTTGAGATCCTTGCGATAGATCGTCGCCCCGCAGTCTTCATTGTCGCATTTGACGAAGATGCCTTCGGTCTTGACTGTGCGCTCTTCCGGCGGAGCGAGCTCGCCGATCTTGTCAGTTTGGCGTTTGAACCAGGACATATTTTTCAGCAGAAGATAACCGTTAATATGAAGCAGGTGGAATTCTACGCGCGGCTTCCCGGACTGTCAAAGAATACCGCGTCGCTCGATCCGGCGTCAGGTCTGCAGGTACTCAGCCAGTTTTGCGAGGTCGACGTTTCCGCCGGAGAGTATGATTCCGACCCGCGCGCCGGAGAAGTCTGCCTTGCGATGGCGAACGGCCGCCGCCGCCGCTGCCCCAGAAGGCTCTGTCAGGATCTTCATCCGCTCGAGCATAAATCGCATCGTCTCGATCAGTTGCGAGTCGCTGACCAGCAGGATGTCCTCGACCAGTTCGCGGACGATCGGAAAGGTCAGCTTGCCGGGCGACGGAGTCTGCAGCCCGTCGGCGATCGTGACCGGGACGGGGATCGTGACGATCTCGCCCTTCCGGAACGAGAGCCACGTGTCGTTGCCGGCTTCGGGTTCGACGCCGAAGATCCGCATCTTTGGATTGAAATGTCTCGCCGCCACGGCGCTGCCCGCCAGCAGGCCGCAGCCGCTGCAGGGCGTCGCCAGGATGTCGAGATCCGGGACCTCTTCAAGAAGTTCCAGTGCGGCCGTCCCCTGGCCGGCCATGATCAGGTAGTCGTCGAACGGCGGAACCAGCGTCAGACCGCGTTCGCGGCAGAGCCTGTCTCCGGTCTCCTCGCGGCTCTCTTTGTATCGATCGTAGAAGATGACTTCCGCGCCGTAGCCTCTAGTCGCCGCAACCTTGATCCGCGGCGCGTCCTCCGGCATGACGATCACCGCCGGTATCCCGCGCAGCTTCGCCGCCAGCGCCGTCGCCTGGGCATGATTGCCGGAGGAGAACGCGAGCACTCCGTTGCGGGCATCGCCGAGCGATGAGATCTTGTTCCATGCTCCGCGGAACTTGAAAGCGCCCGCGCGCTGCATGTTCTCCGCCTTGAAATAGACCTCGCACCCCGCCGCCTCATTGAACTGCCGGGATGTCAGGACCGGTGTGCGATGCGCCACTCCGGCCAGCCTCTCACGCGCTTCCAGGATGTCGTTGAATGTCAGCATAACTACACACTAAAAATTCGCCCGATCGATTCCGAGTCCAGGTTTCCGCCGGTGATGACGCAGGCGACGTTGCGGCCCGATAGTTTCTGTCTCATCTTCAATGCCGCAGCCGTCGAGGCGGCGCCGGCGCCCTCGACCAGGTTATGGGTCGTTCGCCAGAGAAGGCGGATAGCCTCGACGATCTCATCCTCGCTGACGAGGATGATCTCATCGACGCCGTTTTTGATGATCTCGAAGGTCATCTCAGCGGGGACGCGGGTCGCGACACCGTCGGCCATGGTGACGGCCTCGTCGGTCTGAACGATCCGGCCGGCGCGCCATGAAAGGTAGATGCTGGGCGCGCCCTCTGCCTGAACGCCGTAGATTGCCGTCCGCGGAGAAAGGGCGCGGAAAGCGGTGATCACGCCGCAGATGCCGCTGCCGAGTCCGATCGGAACGAAGATCGCGTCCAGTTTGTCGCAGATGCTCTCAGCCTGTTCGATAACCTCGAGCGCGTAGGTGCCGACGCCGTTGATCAGGTGCGGTTCGTTGGCGGAATGGATGTAGCGCAGGTTCTCGGCGGCGGAAAGCCGCTGAACCTCGTCGCGGGCTTCGTCGAAGTCCCGTCCGTACTCGATCAGGCGCGCACCGTAGGCGCGCATTGCTTCATTCTTTTCGGGATTGTTGCCGAATGGGACGACGATCGTGGACGGGACGCCGTGAAGCGATGCCGCCAGAGCGACCGATTGTCCGTGGTTGCCCCGCGTCGCGGTGATCACGCCGGCATGGGAGCGCGCCTGATTGAAATGGTGCATGAAATTGAGCCCGCCGCGAACCTTGAAGGCTCCCGTCGGCAGGTGATTTTCATGCTTGGCCAGCAGGCGGAACCCCGCTTCGCGATCGAGCAGCGGGTACTCCATCAAAGGCGAGGGCGATAGCGACCGGCAGACGATCTCCCGCGCCTTCCGGATCCCTGATAACGAAACCTCTTCGACGGTCATCTCACCCATATTTATTGCGATCATCGTTCTGATCGAGGAACTTTTGGTCGGACTTTTCTCGTATTATCATTCACGAGTGACAAATCAGGCTGTCAGTTTAGCACTTTGTCGGTTAGAATGCAGAGGTATTTCTCTCTTGGTCCTTGTTCGCTGACAACTAAATCCCAGAATTGTAATAAAAATTATGATGACGATCAGAATCCACTACGCGGGCACGGTCGCCTCGCTGGATATGGAAGGAAAATTCATTAAAGGGCAGGGCGGATTTCAATTGCAGATGCTCGTCGACAAGGTGCTGACGGCGGGCACATCGAAGATCCTCCTCAATCTGACCAAAGTGCCGATCATCGACAGCATGGGCATCGGCGAGATCGTGCGCGCCTACAAGAAGGTCCTCGATGCCGGCGGCATGCTCAAGCTGGTCGGCGTGACCGACCGCGTCTACGGCGCGCTGCAGGTGACGCAGCTGCTCAACACAATTGAAAGCTACGATACCGAGGAAGACGCGCTCGAGAGCTTTTCCAAATCGAAGAAGACCCGCGGCAGGAAGAAGGCCGAAGACGGCCAGAAAGACGAAGAGGAGGAATAACCTCTATTCCTCCTCCTTCATCATTATCATCGCCTTCACAATCTATTTCTTATCGACAGCGTAATAACCTTCCTTGTGCTGCACGCGGAGCGGCGGAAGTCCGCGCGGCGGCTTGACCTGAATCTTGATCTTGTGCCATTCGCCGTCGCGTTTGACGTTGGTCGGCGTGTAGCCGATGCTGTACTGGTGGCGCAGTTCGAGGGCGATGCGGGTGGTCGCGTCCTCGAGTTCCGCAGCCGAGCGAGGAAAGAACGCCTTGCCGCCGGTGACCTGTGAGATCTCCTCGAGGATCGCCTGGCCCTGCATATCGAGCGTGCCGCCGGACGCGCCGCCCATCTCGACGATGCCGATGCAGTAGATCTGCACGCCCGCCTCCTTGAGCAGCTTGCGCAGTTCGCCGTATGTGTAACGAGACGAGTTGTCCTGGCCGTCGGAGATCAGGAGCAGGGCGCGTTTGGTGTGCCGTCCCTGTTTGACCTTCTCGATTCCGAGGTAGGCGGCGTCATAGAGCGCGGTCTGTCCCTTGGGATCGACCAGCGTCAGTTTGTTTTCGAGCGTGTCTCCGTCCGAGAATTCCGAGATGAGCGAGGCGCGCTGATTGAATCCGACCAGGAAGAAGTCGTCGT
This sequence comes from uncultured Acidobacteriota bacterium, assembly GCA_937967285.1. GTDB lineage: Bacteria > Acidobacteriota > Blastocatellia > RBC074 > RBC074 > JADJXM01. The sequence goes on along the minus strand of CALBSU010000227.1, from coordinate 5,043 downwards.
CCTGGTGGCTGGTCTGAACGAAGGCCTTGAGCGATTCGCGTGCCCGCTCGAGTTTGCCCTTCATGCTTCCCGAAACGTCGAAGACGATTCCCATGCTGACCGGGACGTCATCGTCGTTGAAGAATTCGATATCCTGCTTGACCTTGTCCTCGAAGATCTGGAAGTTCTGTTTGTCGAGTCCGGTGACGAGACGGTTGTATGGGTCCGTGACGGTGACTGTCAGGGTAACGAGGTCCGTATCGAGTCTGACCGGCGATTCGCCGGGCGCATCGGGCAGCGGCAGCTTGCGGGTCGATCCCGGTTTCTGACCTTCCTTGCGGGCGGGCTTATCCTGCGGCGCTGCAAGCGAACCGGCCGTGAAGACCGTACCGGCACACACCAGCAGAGCAACGGCGATCAATCCGGGCGGTCTGGAGAATTTGCTCTTGTACATCGTTACCCCTTTCAAACTCCGCTCCAGGCGGCTCAATCAGCGTTGGGGAGAGATCAGGCCCCGAGACAACAGAAGAATATAAAAGAATGAATGCGAATAATCTCTTACAGCTGGGAAGAGACGGCTCGGGGAAACGAGTCGATTCGTATTTTAACACAGGACTCGAAGTCCGCAACGGTTAAACGTCGGTCAGACCGATTCTTAAACGAATTGTGAACTTTACGGGAGAATCGGGACGGTTCAGAGAGATTTGTCGACGACGGGAATCTCGAATTCACCGGAATCGAAGAGGAGTCCTGATTCCGGATTGAAGATCTTGTACTCGAAGATGAGCGGGCGCTGGGCCTCCGTCGGGAGGATGAAGACGAACTCCTGCGGCGTCAGCGCCGTCTGGCCGTCGCCGGACCGCTGATCGACGAACATCTTGAGCCCGTTGTAATCGCGCATGACCACTTCGAGCCGGTAACCGCTCGAGGATCTGCCCTCGAGCATGACGGTCAGTCTGGCGGTCTCTCCGATGGTGTATGAAGGTTGATGAGTGCGGACGTCGAGCACCGTGACAGAGTCGTCGTCCATGAGCTGATCGAGCGCGATGGAGCCGGAGACGATCTCGCGTCCGCCGGCGTCAGTGAGAGAGTAATCGACCTTCTCGAAGGCTTCGCCGCCCGGGAGCTGAAACTGCAGGGTGGCGGCCGGGTCGATGCTGACCGGTTTGCTCTCGCTGAACTTTCCCGCCCGGATAGTCATCTTCGCCCTGAGCAGGGGCTTGCGCGCACGGAGTTCGAAGAAGATCGCGTATGAGTTCGGATCGGCCGGGCTGCCGAGCAGTTTGGGCCTGACCGTCGCTTCGGGGACGGGCGGCTCCTCGGACGGCCGGGCGACAGCCGGCGGGCCACCCACGAGCGGAGTCTTGCCGCGCGGCGGCGCCAGATCGACCTCTGTCGCCGGCGATGAATCGGAGACCTGTCGGAGCGGGGCGGTCCTGTAAAGGAGCAGCGCGCCTCCGGGGCCGACGATTTTGAGACGGTAATGGGATCCGCTGGCGGACTGCGATCGAACGCGGAAGTATGAGCTCGAACGGGCTTCGAGCCTGAACGGGAACTCGCCGATCTCCGAAAGATCGGCGTCGCTGCCGAGCGCAATCACGGCGACGCCGTCGAGCGGTTTCTCGGAGTTGTTGGTAATCGTGATGCAGATCCGGCCGGAGTTGTTCTCGATCACTCCATCGAGCGCGATCTGTCCGGCGGGCGGGCCGATGTATGGCGCCGCGGCGGTAAGGAAGAGAAAGAAATTTAGCAGGTTATTCAACAAGGGCTCACACAACGGGTCGGCGGCTCTCTCCGAAAGACGATTATTTCATGTCTGAAGCGTTTCACGCCAGTCGTCGAGAGCCGGCCCGCCGCCCCTGAGGGCATTGCGCGGGAACGGAACCGCCGGTTGACGAGGTCTGGTGCCCCTCCACACTTCATCGACCGGCCTGCCACTCCCGCGCAATCTCTGGTCGATCGCAGGAGCGCCTGCATCGACAGGATTCTTCGGAAAAAAAGGAGGGATCGCTGATGCGGTCCCTCCCCTTGTTTCAAACATCGCGACCGGCTCTTGTCCGGTTCTTCCGTCGATCGAATCGTTTCAGCCTATTCGGGCTCTCCGTTGATCACCTTGTTCATTCTCGCGATGATGCCGCGGCGTGCGCGGCCGTTGTTGATCTGGCGCGCCCAGACGGTGAAGAGCGCTTCCATCTCTTCATTCGTGTACTGGGCCACGTTGCCCCCGTCGCGACCCTTGATGTCGAGGACGATCCGGTTGAAGGAGAGCTTCGCGCCGGCCACTTCGACCACCATCGGGCTGATTTCGAGATGGATCAGCGGAGCAGCCGTGCCCTTCTGAAAGTAGGCGACGGCATCGTTCTGCTTGATCTCGGCCGGAATGCTGGTGAGCGGCTTGCCGGTCACCGAAGCGATCTTCTGGCGCGCATCGTCGGGAATCGAGTAGGCCATGGTGCCGGCGACGCTGTCGTCGGAGTTGGCCGCCGTGACGGTGAATGTGACCTTGCCGCGAACGTCATAGACGTCCTGCTCGCCCTGTTTCAGTTTGGCGATGACCAGCTTCGGCGCGGTCGAAAATTTGATGGCCTTCGGCGTAGCCGGCGCCACCTGCGCGCTCGCCGCGACGGCGGCGCTCAGCATGATGATCAGTGTGAGAGTGAGTTTTCCGAATTTCGTGTTCATTGTCTGTTCGATTACCTCCATAAGAGTTTTCTGCTAAAAGTACGTTCTGACGGCCGGTCAGAAGAAAAAGGGGATTTTATATCACCGGCGCGGTTTGTCATCAACCATGGAATTATCAGGTCCCGGTCGATTCGGAGATCATCCGGTTGATGGCCTTGATGATGCCGAGGCGATGCCTGCCGGCGTTGATCTGGCGGACCCAGGCGCAGAAGAGCTGAATCCGCGGATCCGGAGTTTCGACGATCCTGAAGGTCAGGTCGTTGAGTTTGAGTTCGTGCTCGCCCGCTTTGCCGATGAGGCCGGTTGCGGCGATCCTGATCTCGGGGCAGGAAGTGCCCTTCCTGAGCCAGAGCCGGGACTGATCGAGTGTTATCGAAGCGGGTACCGAATCGATCCCGGCTCCGTTCGATTCTGCCAGTCTGGTTCTGGACGCCTGATCGAGCTGGATTCTGACGATACCGCTGATCGAGTCGTCGTCGTTGACGGCGGTGATGACAAGCCCGGCATTGCCTGTAATCCCGTCCGCAGTCCTGAACGGTACTGCCTGGAGCGGGAACCCGGCAGTTCCTTCCTGCCCGGCGGGCAGTCCGAAGATCAGAAGAACGATCACGGCAATTAATGGCAGTCTTCCGGTCATTTTATATCTGAATGCGGCATTGCTGTCCGCGAAAGACGTTCCACGAGTCTTTTAACGAGGGTACCTGAAAAATTCCGGGGGCTTGTTTGCGCTGTCGGGCCGCGCTGAAGTGATATTATGTCGGATTTTCGCGAAAATCGCCAGAATCTGTGAGGATCGACGATATTCGAAATGAAATTTCGGCCAGGATCGGTTGAGGCCTTCAAGTTAAACGTAATGCGCTCGTCGAAAATTTCCCAGTGAGTGCCAACTTTCGTCCCGAGCGCATCACGTAAACTCAAGTGTGCTACACGCCCGAGAATGCATTTGGTTTCAATATTTTTACTGCCTATTATTAAAATCATTCTTTTCAGATATTTAACTATGATGGTATAAGTACATCGCGATGACCGGAAACATTAAAAAAAATAGAAAAATCGAATCAATCGGCATTCGAATCGGGGTCGACACGGGGGGTACATTCACTGATTTCATTGCCGTCCGGGGGGACGAGGTCGTTTCATTCAAGGTCCCGTCGACGCCGGATGCGCCCGCGCGAGCGATTCTGAGCGGGCTCGAACGGGCATTGGATGAAGGTTCCGGCGCCGGGGATGCCTCGGTCGGGTTTGAGGTGGTGCATGGGACGACAGTCGCGACCAACGCCCTGCTCGAGCGGAAGGGGGCGCGGACCGCGCTGGTGGTGACGGCAGGGTTCGAGGACGTGATAGAGATCGGCAGGCAGGCACGGCCCGACCTCTACAATTTATCAGTGACGCGGCCGGATCCTCTGGTTCCGCGGGACCTCAGGTTCGGGGTCGCGGAGCGGGTGGGGCCGGAAGGCCAGGTTCTGGAGCCGCTGGTGAGCGCCGAAGTCGGGAGACTGGCAGGGAAGCTCAGGAAGGCGCGCGTCGAATCGATAGCGGTCTCGCTGCTCTATTCGTTCGCCAATCCGGAACATGAAAGGATGATCGAGGAGGGGCTGGCCGGTCTGGGAGTTCCGATCTCTGTTTCGCATCGGATCCTGCCCGAGTACAGGGAGTACGAGCGGACATCGGCAGTGGTGATCAATGCGTGGCTGGCGCCGCGCGTCGGGAAGTATCTGCGGGACCTGACGGCGGGACTGGAAGCCAGGTTCGATGCGCGGAGGATGAAGGGATTGAGGATCATGCAGTCCTCGGGCGGATCGATCTCGGCCGAGACGGCGGGAAGCGAGCCGGTCAGGACGATCCTCTCGGGGCCCGCGGGCGGGGTCGTGGCAGCGGACAGGATGGCGGGGAGGGCCGGATTCCGCGACATCATCACCTTCGACATGGGCGGGACATCGACGGACGTTTCGCTCTGCCTTGGCGGCGCGGGGACGACCAGCGAGGCGCAGATCAGCGGGCTGCCGATTGCGATTCCGGTGCTCGACATTCACACGGTCGGGGCCGGCGGCGGATCGATCGCACGTGTCGACGAAGGCGGAGCGCTGCGCGTCGGTCCCGAATCAGCCGGCGCCGATCCCGGACCGGCCTGTTACGGGAAGGGAGAACAGCCAACGGTGACCGATGCAAATCTGGTCCTCGGGCGATTCGCCGGATCGGGACTGCTCGACGGGAAGATGGTGCTCGATCAGTCGCGCGCTGATGCAGCCATCGATCGTCTGGCACGAGAGATGTCTCAGGCATCCTCGAAGAAGGTGACGAGGCAGCAGGCGGCGCTCGGGATCATCGCCGTCGCGAATGCCAACATGGAACGCGCCCTGAGGCTGGTCTCGATCGAACGCG
>CALBSU010000226.1 GCA_937967285.1 uncultured Acidobacteriota bacterium | reverse complement strand
CCGCCGACAGTGCTCAGCGGAGTGACGCAGCAGATGGCATGCGCCCGCGAGGAGACCTTCGGCCCCGTCGTGCCGATCATCCAATTCGAGTCCGAAGCGGAAGCGATTGAGTGGAGCAATCAGACCGAGTACGGCCTGGCGTCATACTTCTTCACGCGGGATGTTGAAAGGGCTGAGAGGATTGCCCGCGGACTCCGCTTCGGGCATGCGGGCTGCAACACCGGCACCGGCCCTACGCCGGAAGCTCCGTTCGGCGGGATGAAACAGTCCGGCATCGGCCGTGAAGGCGGCATCGAGGGCCTGTTCGAGTTCGTCGAACCGCAGACCGTCCCGCATGGAGTACCGTCTTCAGACGGGTAGTAACGTCGTCCAATGCACAACCCGCATAAATGCGGGACTCCATATGGGACTTCTTACTTGACGCGTTCGATCTCGGCGCCGACGCTTCTCAGCTTCTCTTCGATCTTCTCGTAGCCGCGGTCAATATGGTAGACGCGGTCGATCCATGTCTCTCCCTGAGCCGCCAGCCCGGCGAGCACCAGAGAAGCCGAGGCCCTCAGATCCGAAGCGATCAGCTTCGCGCCGGTCAGCGGAGTCGGCCCATGCACATACGCGCTGTGGCCGTGAACCCTGATCCGCGCGCCGAGCCGCTGCAGTTCGCTGGCATGCATGAAACGGTTCTCGAAGATCGTCTCGGTGATGACGGAATCGCCTTCGGCCTGTGTCATAAGCGCCATGTACTGCGCCTGCATGTCGGTCGGGAAGCCGGGATGGACGGCAGTGGTGACGTCTATCGCGCGGAGTCTGCCCTCGACCGAAACGTGAAGTGTCGTCTCGTCTTGCTGGTCGATGGTGACTCCGGCGGTGCGAAGCTTGTCGATGACGGCGTGAAGATGGTGAGGATCGCAGTTGGCGATTTCGAGCGAACCATTGGTGATGGCCGCGGCGACGATGAAGGTTCCGGTCTCGATGCGGTCGGGGATGATCGAGTGATCGGCGCCGCCGAGCGATTCGACGCCGGTGATTTTGATGGTCGGAGTTCCCGCGCCCTCGATCCTGGCGCCCATTTTAATCAGCAGGTTGGCGAGATCAGTGACCTCGGGTTCCGATGCGGCGTTGTAGAGGTGAGAGGTCCCGTCGGCCAGGGCGGCGGCCATCATGACGTTCTCGGTTCCGGTGACGGTGACGGTTTCGAAGGTGATGTCGGCGGCTTTGAGGCGATCGGCGCGGGCGACCACGACGCCGCCCTCCATCTCGATCCGCGCGCCCATCCGTTCGAGAGCCATCAGATGAAGGTCGATCGGGCGCTGGCCGATGGCGCATCCTCCGGGGAGGCTGACCCTGGCCTGACCGAAACGCGCGACCAGCGGGCCGAGCACCAGCACAGAGGCGCGCATGGTCTTGACCAGTTCGTAGGGCGCCTCGAACTGTTCGACGGTGGAGGCGTTTATTCGATGCGTCCGAAGTTCGGGGACGAGCACCGTGCAGCCGAGGTCCTCGAGCAGCCGGCGCATCGTGATCAGGTCGCGGACGTAGGGCACGTTGCGGAGCGTGACCGTCTCGGGCGTGAGCAATGTTGCGGCCAGGCAGGGAAGCGCGGAGTTCTTCGCGCCGCTGATCGAAACCGAGCCCGAGAGCGGGCGTCCGCCGCTGATCCTGAATTTATCCATCTTGATTGTTGCTCTTTTCGGTCGCCAGCACGACCAGCGCCAGGAAGAGCTGGGAGTTGGACGTCACCTGCAGATTGAACTCGACGAAGCTGTGAACGGCGATCGCGAAACACCCGGCCAGCGCGCCCAGCACGATCGATCTGCGACGCCGGTCGCGCGTCCGGGCAGCGGCGAAACTCCGCCAGAAGAAGATGATCATGAAGACCAGCGCGATGATTCCGCCAACAATTCCGGCATCGGCGACGATCTGCAGATAGTCGTTGTGCGACTGCTCGACGCGTTGCGCGCCCGAACTGGGGTCGTATCGCGTGTAGGCGAACTGGTAGGCGCCGAGTCCGACGCCGAGCCACGGATGGTCCTCGATCATCTTCGCCGTTGCGCCCCAGATGTTGGTTCGGCTGAAACGCTCGCTGGCCGGCTGTTGCTCCTCGAGTTCGCTCGACGTCTGAGAGATGTTCTGGACCAGTCCTTCCGAGCCGACAAGGTACATCGATCCGATGATGGCCGCCGCGCCGAGCACCAGCGCGCCTCCCGCGCGGAGCAGTATCCCCAGCCGGCCCTCGTCGTCATCCCTGTTTCGCGACAGGAAGATCGGAATCGCGATGATGGCGAGGAAGAATATCTCCGCCGCCAGTGCCAGCAGGCCTCCGCGCGAGGCCGAGAGCACGATCCCGGCGCTCATCGCGATCAGGCAGCTCGCGTAGAGCGCGATCAGCTCCTTTCGCACGCTGCGGCCGACGATCAACCCTCCCGCCAGGCCCACGCCCATCACGAGAAACCCCGCGAAATGGTTGCGGTTGACGAACGGGCCGAACGTCCCGCGCTGCCAGAGCGCCTTGCCGATGTAGCTCTGACCGATGCCGATCAGCGCGATTGCCACGCAGACTCCGATGATCACGCGGACGGCGATCTTTCTCCGCTCGTCGGTATTGACGAAGCTGCTGAAGAGCAGGAAGAAGCAGATCGATGCGAGCAGCTTGATGCCCGTCAGCGTAGTGGCATAGACATCGAAGCTGATCGTCGGCCGGGCGCCGGATTCGAGCGGCAGTATCTGGACCGTCGCCACCACCAGCAGCGCGACCATCGGCAGCAGCAGCGGACTGAGCGTGATGCTGATCCGCCCGTCGATCAGCGCCTTGAGCCCCCACAGCAGCATCAGCGCGAAGATGGAGATCTCCCACAGCGCCGTCGACCACGGCTCGACCGAACCGTACGGGATCGGCGTCAGTATCAGCAGCAACAGCAGGCCGATGTAGATGATTTTATCGAGAATAACCTGTCTCCTTTTTCCCCTCGCACTCATCGAGTCTGAAACTGTCGAACCAGAGTCGCCCTTCGAGGGAGCAGTACGGATCGGGGCACGGCTGGCGCTGGATGCGGACGGTCAGCGCCTCGGTCTGCGCGCCCGTGGTGATCGAGATCGCAAATTGGCGCCAGGGAGGCCCGGCATCGGCCTCCTTCTTGCCGGTCGTTCCCGTTGCCTGCTGTTCGAACGAGTCCCAGCGAGGCTGATCGATCGGAAACTGATCGGTCGCCGCGTGAGCCCGCTTTCCGTCGGCGGCGTCGAATATCTCGACGAACGGCATGCTCAGGCTCTTGAGCTCATCTGATTTGAGATAGAACGAGAGGCAGTATTTCCGGTTCGGTTTGACGGGAACCGTCTGGGCTGCGAGCGTGTATGCGTTGTTGCCGTCTACGGTAAAGCTGTAGCGAACGCTCTGCCTGCCGGAGTGCGGTTTATCCAGGTCGAATGTGACGCGGATGCCGGCCGCAGGGCTGATCCTCCAGGCATAGAACGGCGTCCTGACATTGAACGGAAAGTTGCGTTCGAATCCGCCGTTGGCGAGCAGCGAGCCTTTGTCGGGCTTGGGGCGGTCGGGGATCTCGGCAACCTTCCAGATATCATAGGCGGCGGCGTAACGGCCGGCCGCGATCAGGCTTTCGGTCACCCGCTGGACGTCCTTGAAGGTCGGGGTTTTCATCTCTTTCCAGACTTCGAGACCCTCTTCGACCTTACCCTTCGAGACGAGCATCGCCACGAGCTGCGATTTGATATCGTCAGGCACGCTGAGCGAGCGGGCGATCGCACGTCCGTCTCCGTCGTAGACCGACCACGCATAATCGAAGACCAGCGGCAGAGCCGACGGCCGGTTGATCAGCGCCTGGCGCATGTGAACGAAGGAACCGTCGCGGTCTCCGGCGCGCAGCAGGTGATTGCCGAGCGCCCAGTGAACATCGAAGTGGTTCGGCGCCAGCTTCAACGCACGGTCGAGCGCCGCACGCGCGGCCTTGAACTGCTCGTCCCTGTCAAGGACTCGCCCGTACGCCAGCCAGATCCGGTAATCCTCGGGGCTCATCTGTGTCGCGGTCTGCAACTCTTCGATCGAGGTCCGCAGCATCTCGTCCGAGATCAGTTCGTTTGACGCGTTGAGGTAGACGCCTCCGCGCTGCCAGTGAATCAGCGGATCGCGATCCGAGAACTTCGCGGCCAGATCGGCTCCCTGAACCCTCGCCTCGACCGAAAGATTCGGGTTGCGCTGGACGAAAGTCATGATGCTGTCGCCGATCGCTCCGCGCACGACGATATATCCGAGCCCTCCAAGGCCGGCCGCCAGCAGCAGAAACAGAA
>CALBSU010000225.1 GCA_937967285.1 uncultured Acidobacteriota bacterium | reverse complement strand
AGAACTGCTGCGCCGACCGCCAGTTCGATGAAACCGGCCATCTCGCGGATCTTCCTCAGATAGCCGGGGTCGGTTGCGGCGAGTTGCGAGACATCCATCTGGCAGCCGCCGGCGCCGAGATCGCGGCAGATCCTGAGCAGGTCCTCGGCCGGGAAGGGATGGGCTGACGCGGAGCCGTCGCGCCTCAGCCTGAGCATGAATGACGTGAAGGCGATCCCGTAACTGCCGCCCGCCGGGCCCGATTTCGGCAGGGCCGCGAAGGCCGCGGCGGACGCCAGAAATGTGCGACGATCCATAGTCCGTTCGTTCATTCGACCTCACTTTGCGGGCAGAGCCGCCCTGAGTTCGCGGTCCCAGGGGGCGCGATACGGCCGTTCCATCATGGCCGCCGCCTCGCGATCCCCGATGATCTCTTCCTTCGCGTCGTCCCACTTGAGCGTCCGACCGACCTTGAGCGCAATATTGGCCAGATGGCACGAGACCGAAGTCCTGTGCCCGCTCTCGAGATCCGAGGCCGGCTGCTTCCGCGACTTGACGCAGTCCAGAAAATTGCGGACGTGCGGCTGAAACTGGTCGCGAACCTGTTCGTATCCGTCGAGCCTGAGTGCCGTCGTCCGGTATCCCTGATCGCGATTCCCGGTCTCGCGGGGGCCGGTGAAGCTCGGGATCTGGCTGTCGGGCGAGATCATCCGGTCGGGCGTCACCTCCATCCCGGCCCGGTCGATCCGCAGCACGCCCTTCGTCCCGCAGAATTCGACGCCGCCCCGGATACCGGCGCAGATCTCGCTCTGCGACCAGTTCAGAATGAACCCTGGATATTCGAAGATCGCCTCGAAGACATCGGGAGTCTCGCCGATCCCCTTGAGCGAATACCTGCCGCCCATCGCCGCGACCGATCGCGGCATGGCCTCCATTACCCATTGCGCAATGTCGATGTTGTGCGCCAGCAGATTGGTCGTCTGGCCCCCAGAGTAGTCATCGAACCAGCGGAAATGATAGATCCCGCGTTCCTTCGCGAACTGCCTGTCGGGCGCCGGCCCGAGCCACATCTGCCAGGCTTCGGGCGAAAACGCCTCGGTTCCGACGACCTGCGAGAAACCCGGCATGATGTTGCGAAAACTGGCGATGCGGATGTTGCGCACTTCGCCGATGTGGCCGCTCCGCACCAGCTCGACGCATCTTTTATATTGCTCGCCCGACCGCTGCTGAGTGCCGATCTGTACGATCCGCCCGTTGTGACGGGCCGCATCGATCATCCAGCGGCCTTCGCGGATGAAGAGCGTGAGCGGCTTTTCAACGTAGACGTCCTTGCCCGCCGAACATGCCAGGATCGTCATCAGCGCGTGCCAGTGATCGGGAGTCGAGACGACGATGACGTCCAGATCCTTGCGCTCATACATCCGGCGGAAATCGCTGAAGCCTTCCGGACGGGATTTCGATGCGTCGACGGCCGTCGCGATTCCTTCGCGCAGACGAGGTTCGTAGATCTCGCAGATCGCCGCCACGTCGACATCGGGCTGAGCCAGAAAATCGAGCAGGTGGCGTTTGCCGATCAGCCCGATTCCGATGAATCCGGCCCGGATGCGTTCGTTGGCGCCCCTCACGCGTCCGTACGCGGCAGCGTTGAGCATCCCCGCCCCGGCTAATTTCAGAAAGCTCCTTCGATCGGCCATCGGTCTTCCTCCTGATTCGCGGTTTCCCGCGATTTTAGCCGATTACCTGCCACGGCTCCAAAATTTTCACGGGGTTGCGTCCGGAATATATTTCTTGCCAAGGACTTACAGTTGAGGTATCGTTTGAATCTCGCGCGCCTGTCAACACCTGCCCCTCGAACCAATCCAGCACAGCGCGGCATGAAACCCTGAAAGTGAGCGCGGATAAGGCGCATGAAAATACTTGTAGTCAGTCTATATTTCGACCCCGATCTGTGTCAGGCCAACGGCCCGATCATCAGAGCTCTCTGCAACGATCTGATCGATGCCGGCCATCAGGTAACCGTCCTGACCTCGTTTCCACACTACAATTGCGATGCGATCTGGCCACGGTACAAGGGCAGGCTGTTTGAGCGCGACCGGGTCGGCGGAATCCGAGTAATCCGGTCTTACCTCTTCGTCCCCCGCACGAAGTCGGTCTTCGGAAGGATCCTGAATTACCTTTCGTTCAATGTCACTTCGACGCTGGCCGGACTGTTCACCGGAAAACAGGACGTCATCTTCGTCATGTCTCCGCCTCTGACGATCGGACTGACGGGATACGCGCTGGGACTGATCAAGCGCATACCGTTCTGTTATAACCTGCAGGACATCTGGCCCGAGGCCGCGGTTCGCATCGGAATCCTCAGGAATCCGAGGATCATCGCCTTCTTCGAGCGGCTCGAGAAGTTCATTTATCGGAAGAGTCGCAGCGTCTTCACCATCTCCGAGGAGTTCCGTCAGAATCTGATCGGCAAGGGGATACCGGCATCGAAGATCGAGGTGATCCCGAATTTCGTCGATACGGGATTCATCCGGCCTCTCGATCGCGACAATGCTTTTTCGCGGGCTCACGGACTCAACGGCAGGTTCGTCGCGCTGTATGCCGGAAACCTCGGCCTCTCGCAGGGGCTCGAGGTGATCCTGGATGCGGCAACGGAGCTCCGCGATCGGCGGGATATCCTCTTTCTGATCGTCGGTCACGGGATCAATCGCGAGAATCTGATGGCGGAGGCTGCAAGGCGGCGCCTCGATAATGTCCGGTTCATGCCCCTGCAACCGGAAGAGGTCGTGCCGGAACTCTATGCCTCGTGCGATGTGGCGCTCATCCCGCTCAAACGAGGCTTCTCGCAGAATTCGCTCCCGTCCAAGACCTACAGCATCATGGCGGCATCCCGGGCCTACATCGCTGGAGTCGACGAAGGGAGCCATGTCTGGAAACTTGCCGATCAGGTCGGCTGCGGCGTCTGCGTCAGGCCTGAGGACGGCAGGCATCTGGCGGCGGAGCTGCTCCGGCTCAAGTCCGATCCGGAACTCACCGCCCGGATGGGGATTCAGGGGCGTCGATACGTCGAAACCCATTTCTCGCGCCAGGCGAACACTGCGCGCTATCGTGCGGCGCTCGAATCGATCGTCGATTCAAGCGCGGAGATGATTTCGGGACGGCAGGTGCTCAAGGCCGATCCGCTCAACGACGATCGTTCGATAAGAAATTCGACCGGTCTGACGGGATTCATTCAGGACTGAAGAGGTCCGTTACATTGCTGCTGTCGATCGACCGCAGGAAATCGTTTTTTGAAGGGAAGGTTGTGACGTGGGAGAGACGAAGCTTTTTCTGGTCACCGGCGGAGCGGGGTTCATCGGTTCGCATATCGTCGAAGCGCTGCTCGCCAGGGGCGACCGCGTCCGTGTGCTCGATAATCTGATGACAGGCAGGCGGGAAAATCTCGAGCATCTCGCCGGAAGGTTCGAATTTATCGAAGGCGACATTCGCGATCCTGAAACGGTCAGGCGTGCCGTCGACGGAGTCGGCACAGTCTTTCACCAGGCCGCCATTCCATCAGTCCCGCGATCGGTACTCGAACCGGAACTGAACCACGAATCGAATGTCAACGGCACGTTCAATGTCCTGCTCGCGGCGCGCGATGCCGGGGTGAAGCGCGTCGTCTACGCCGCATCCAGCTCGGCATACGGCGAATCGGGCACCGGCGCCAAGCTCGAAACCCAGCTTCCTGATCCCCTCTCGCCCTATGCCGTCGCCAAACTGGTCGGCGAATACTACTGCCAGGTCTTCACACGCGTCTACGGTCTCGATACCGTATCGCTCCGTTATTTCAATGTCTTCGGGCCGCGCCAGGATCCGACCTCGCAATATTCCGGAGTGATCTCGAAGTTCATCACCGAGCTGCTCAACGGCCGCGCTCCGATCATCTTCGGCGATGGCGAACAGTCGCGCGATTTCACCTACGTCGCAAACGTCGTCGATGCCAATCTGAGGGCGGCCGAATCTCCTCAAGCTGCCGGAAGCGTGATCAACGTCGGTCTCCACGAACGCACCACACTCAATCAGTTGCTGGCGGAACTGCAGAAGATCATCGGCACCGAGCTCGAGCCGGTGTATGAAGCCCCGCGGGCCGGCGACATCCGCCATTCCCTGGCCGACATCGCGCGGGCGAGAGATCTGCTCGGATACGCCCCCGCGACGAACCTGACTGAAGGATTGCGGAAGACCGTCGAATGGTATCGCAGCAATCTGTGAGAGCAATATCCCGGCCTGTCAGAGCGGTTTTCTGAGGCCGATCGAGAGCGGCCGGTAGCCTCGGGCGA
>CALBSU010000224.1 GCA_937967285.1 uncultured Acidobacteriota bacterium | reverse complement strand
TAGAGCAGCCCTTTCTCCCACATCCGGATGAAGAACCACTGGTTCCAGTGGTAGTACTCCGGCGTGCAGGTGGCCACTTCGCGCCGCCAGTCGTAGTTGAAGCCCATGCGCTGCAGCTGAGTCCGCATGGCGTCGATGTTCTCGAATGTCCACTTGTCGGGCCGGGCATTGTTCTTGATCGCCGCATTTTCGGCCGGCATGCCGAAGGCGTCCCAGCCCATCGGATGCAGCACGTTGTAGCCCTGCATCCGCTTGAAGGTCGACAGCGCGTCGCCGATCGAGTAGTTGCGGACGTGGCCCATGTGAATGCGGCCCGAGGGATATGGCAGCATCTCCAGACAGTAGAACTTTCTGCGCGCCGGGTCGGGGTCGACCTCGAAGACGCCCTTCTCGGCCCAGCGCGCCTGCTGTCTCTCTTCAATCTCTTCGGGAAAGTATTTTTCTTTCATCGCGATCCTTAAACGGCCTGTGCGTCCGCCTGAAAAACAGGGAACGAGGCGAAATCCGGAATATTATGGAAATTTGATTGCGGTCGGAAGGAGCAGCGCAACGGCAACCCTTAGCGGGCATTGCGCTGCAATCTAAGGGAGAGGGCAGTCAGAGGCGCGAAATTATTCTGCCTGTATCCATTTGTATCGACTGCATGTTTCATCGTCTGCGTTTCTCCAGAAAAATAATAGAAACGGGATTTTACACAAATTCAGCTTCGGGATACAAGAAGAAATTAATCGCAGAGGCGCAGAGTGAGCAGAGATTCATTTTGATATTGATACCCGAATTAGTGCCCACCGGGCAGGACTCAGATACTGATCTCCAAACACATCTCTGCCCCCTCTGCGCCTCTGCGATTAAATCGTCCGCAGGATGACGCATTTCAGGTAGTGCGTCTCCGGGACGGTCATCAGGATCGGATGGTCGCGGCTCTGGGTGCGTTTTTCGACTATCTGGACGGTGCGGCCGGAGTCACGGGCCGCCTCGGTCAGCATCTCGAGGAAGAGGTTCTCGTTGACGTGATACGAGCAGGAGCAGGTGACGAGGATCCCGCCGGGAGCTAGCAGTCTGAGCGCTCGAAGATTGATCTCCTTGTAGCCTCTGAGAGCGCCGGCGAGCGCCCCGCGGTTCTTTGCGAAGGCCGGCGGATCGAGGACGATCGTGTCGAATCGTTCACCGGCGTCGTCGTATTCGC
>CALBSU010000223.1 GCA_937967285.1 uncultured Acidobacteriota bacterium | reverse complement strand
GAAGCGTTCGACCGCGAGGAAGAGGCCGAGCTGGTCGATCGGCTGCGTTCCGCCGGAAAGGCGGTAATCTCCCTTGTCGCTGAAATCGACGGCGAGATCGTCGGGCATATCCTGTTCAGTTCGGTCAGCCTGTCGCCCGGCGGAGAGGGTCTGCGACTGCTCGGGCTGGCGCCGTTGGCCGTGGCGCCTGAACATCAGGGATCAGGCATCGGAACAGCGCTCGTCTGGGAAGGGCTGATCGAGGCCGCCCGTCTGGGTTTCGATGCCGTCGTCGTTCTCGGTCATGCCCACTACTATCCGCGTTTCGGATTCCACCCCGCAAGCCGCTACGGATTGAAGAGCGTGTATAATGTTCCGGACGATGTCTTCATGGCGATCGAATTGAAGCCCGATTGCCTGAATGGACGATCTGGAACGATATACTACGCCGACGAGTTCGGCGGATTCTGACAGCCCCTCCTCAGAGAACCTCGTGTCCCGACATAAATGAGGTTACGAGATGAACAGATTGGCAATTCTGCCGGCATTACTGCTTTGCGTGACGGCTTTTGTTTCGACGGAGCCCGGGAAGATGGTCCACGGAACCCGGGAGCGCGCGCAGAGAGTCAGGTTCGACCTGACCGTAAATCCTGAAACACCCGTCAACGGATCGCCGCTGCTGTTCGCGGTCAGGGCGTCCGAGAGGCTTTCATCGCTCAAGGGAAGATGGAGGAACCGGCAGGTATATTTTGACTTTGACGATGCCGCCGGGACGTGGTACGGTTTGGCCGGTGTCGGAATCGACGCGCCTGCGGGCAGTCATGAGCTGGTTTTGAGCGGCACTTTGCCGAACGGGGCCGTCGCTTCCTCGACCCACGCCGTAACGATCCGCAAGGCGGCCTACCGTAAAATTGCCCTCAGAGTTCCGCAAAGGTATACGGAACCGGACCCGGAAACGCTCGAGCGAATCAGGCAGGATCAGGTGTTGAAGAAGGAGGCGTTCGCCAGGTTCACTGCCGGGCGACTCTGGACCGGAGGCTTCGCAACCCCTGTCGATGACGTGATAACCGGTTCGTTCGGGACGGAGCGCGTCTTCAATCGGCGCCGGCAGAGCGTACATCAGGGAATGGATCTGCGCGCCGCGATCGGGACACCGGTCGCCGCGATGAACTCGGGCGAGGTCGTCCTTGCGCACGAGATGTTTTACGAGGGCGGCTTCATCGTGATCGACCACGGGTACGGCCTGATGACGCTCTACATGCACCTGTCGGAGTTGCGCGTGAAGCAGGGCGACAGAGTGGAAAAAGGGCGGTTGATCGGGCTGAGCGGAGACACCGGCCGGGTGACGGCGCCGCATCTGCACGTCGCGGTCAGGTGGCAGGGAGTATATCTCGATCCGCAGACGCTGATCGGGATGAAATTTTGAGCAGCAAGGCGGGAATGCATTGAGAGTCAGGCATCACAATCCGATCGTCGTTGCGCTGGACGTCAGCACGGCCGACGAGGCGCTTAAACTGGTCGACGAACTGCGCGGTCTGGTCGGCATGTTCAAGATCGGCAAGGAACTGTTCACCTCAGCCGGCCCTGACATCGTTCGGAGAATCACCGAATCCGGCGAAGAGGTATTTCTGGACCTGAAATTTCACGACATCCCGAATACGGTTGCGAAGGCCGGCGTTGCTGCCGCCAGGCTCGGGGTGAGCATCTTCAACGTCCACGCGCTGGGCGGTTCCGGGATGATGCGCGCGGTCGCCGATGCCGTCAGCGAAGCGGCCGACAAGGAAGCGATCCGCAGACCCGTCATCCTGGGCGTGACGATCCTGACCAGCCATACCGGCGAATCGCTCTCGGAGGTCGGCATCGCACCTGACGTGGAGGCCGAAGTCGTCCGCCTTGCGGCGCTCTGCGAGAATTCCGGGATCGACGGCGTGGTCGCCTCGCCGCGCGAGATCGTTCCGATTAGAAAAGTGGTAAAAAATCCTGAATTTGTTATCCTGACACCGGGCGTGCGCCCCCTCGGCTCGGCCCTCAATGATCAGAAGCGTGTCATGACCCCGTCTGAAGCGCTCGCCGCCGGAGCGAACTATCTGGTCATCGGACGCCCCATCACCGCGGCACAATCCCCCCGGACAGCCGCTCGCGGGATTCTCGACGAAATATCCGGCGCGGCTGGCGTAAATAACTGAATTATTGGAAAATAGCAGCTTGTTCTTAAAGCAGGTGGACTCGCGGACGGCGGGAACACTGAATGAGTTATTCGGACCGGGATTTTGATGTCATTATCCAGAAAAACATCCAGAGCGGTAATCGGCTTTCTGGTCGTGTGCCTGGTCAGCCTGGGGATCAGGCTCTACGCGCAGCAGTCAGGACTGACTCCGCCGCCGCAGCCCGCGAGAACCAGTTCGCAGAACGGAGCATCGGAGGTTTCCGAAAAGGGCGTCCTGAGGATCGGCGAGCGGCTGGTTTACAACGTCGCCTGGGCCAGTTTCCCGACCGCCGCCAGGGTCGAGATGGAGCTGGTCGAGAAAGGCCAGTTCTTCGGGCAGGACAGTTATCAGATTTCGACGCGTGTCGAGACGATCGGTCAGGTCCGCTCGCTCTTCAGCCAGATAGACAATCAGTACACCACCTACATCAATACGCAGACCGCGCTTCCGTATCGCATCATCGGCGCTTACCGTCAGGGCGAGAAACAGGTCGTCGAAACGACCTTACTGGATCAGGCGCGGCAGCAGGCCGTCTTCAGCGACGAATCGACGATTCCCGTGCCATCGGGGACATTCGATCTGCCCTCGATGGTATACGGGCTCAGGCTGCGATCGCTCCAGGAAGGCAATCGTCAGAAGGTTACCGCGATTCTCAATCGCGATCTGATCGAGGCCGAGGCGGTTGTCAGAAAAACCGAGCGCATCACCACCCAGGCCGGAACCTGGGATGCGATATGCGTCAGGTTCCATCCGCAGAAATCGCTGAGCAGATACCGGGCGACGGTCTATTTTTCGAATGACGAATACAGGTTGCCGGTGCTGATCACGGCGCAGTTGCCGATCGGCGAGTTGCGAGCCGAGCTGACGAGCTCCGAAGTGACTCCGCGTCAGACTACCCCGCTTGCGCGGATGAGCCCGCAGACGGACGAATCAGGCGCCATCCCGACGCTCCTGCCGACGAACGGCATGGACAAATATGTCTCAGGCGAGCTGCCGTTCGCGATCGGAGAGAGGCTCAATTACGACATCGCGTGGGGAAATTTCACATCGGTCGGCAGAGCCAGCTTTGAGGTCAGACAGCAGGGCATGCTGGGAAACAGCAGGGTCTACGAACTGCACGCTGAGGCGACCAGCATCGGCGCCGCCCGCAAACTGATCACAGTCAATGACCAGGTCAGCAGTTTCGCCTCGATCGAATCGCTCATCCCGATCAGAACCGACCTCCGTCTCCGCGAAGGAACCAGATTCAAACAGGAGGTCGCCAACTACAACTGGCGTGACAAGACCACACTGCTGATTAACGGGACCGTCGTCAAGATCCCTCCGGGAACTCACGACATGGTCTCGCTCTTCTACGCCATCCGCGCCGCGGGACTCAATCCCGGCGCCGTCTATGACTTCCCTTTCCTCGACGCCAACTTCCGGCTTCAAACGATCAGGATTATGGCCGTCAAGACCGAGCAGATCGGAACGCCGATGGGAAATCGCGACGCCATCAGAATCGATATTCTCACCCCTCCGCCGACTCAGTTCCTGATCGCTCAGGCATGGATCTCGAACGATTCGCGCCACCTCCCGCTCTACATCGTCACCAGAACCAGATTCGGCGAACTCCGCTTTCAGATGACCAGTGCTTTGAATACGAAGTAACTTTGGAGTGCGGCGCCCCAACATCCGGCAATTCATCGTTATGCCCACAGGCGCCGCTTTCAACAACTGATCATCTTCCACCTGCTATGCCTTCAATAATCCGCCTCTTCTCCGCAGAGGCTTTCGGAGCGACGGTGATGCGGGCGCGGCCGCCGGTGGCGCGGCTCCATTCGAGGAAGAGTCCGTAATTTTTGACTCTTTCGGCCAGATCGATCTCACGCGTTCCCTGAATATCGTCACGAATCAGGGTAGCGAGATCGCCGAGCCGGGCGAGTTCCGCAATCACCTCTGTGTTGCCGATCGGCCGGCGGGTCAGTGCGTATTCGCGATAGACATTCCGCAGAGCGTCGACGAGACTGCGGCTGCCCTTGCTCTGGCGACGTATTTCGAGGTCGCAGAGGGCGGCGACGAGCGTTCCCTTGCGGTAGACGAGTTCGGTCATCGACTGATTGGCGAATTTGTCGGCGGAGGCGCTGATCAGAGAGACATGATTGATGAGCGGGTTGTGGTAACAGGCTTCGTACTCTGCGCCGATCGAGTCGAGATAGCCCTGCAGGTCGAGGAGGCCTCGGCGCGTGAGAGTCAGCCATGCGGCGTAGCGGGTGAAGCCCTCCCAGAACCAGTCGAAGTTCTCGCGGACGTTGAAGGCGTTCGGCAGGTAGTAATGGAACATCTCGTGGCCGAGGTGCCTGCGCAGAAGTCCGAGGCTCTGATCGGGCGAACCGCCCTCGTTGAGCATGAGAACGGCGGAATTACCCGTGCAGATGCCGCTCGACCGCAGCCCTGTCAGCGGCAGAGGGAACGGCGCGATCGCGACGATGTGGGCGCCTTCGCCCTTCCCGTCAATCATCGCGGCCTGGTCGGCTGCAATCGTTTCAGCCAGGCCCAGGATTTCGTCGTCCGTAAAACTCCATTTACCGCTGACCAGCGCTCGTACGCGCATCGCTCCGACGGCGAACTCCCTTTCGCGAAACGGTCCGACCAGGATCATCGCACGGGACGGCTCGGGAATGTCATAGCCGTTTAAATCGCCGGCCGAAGCGGCATACGACCTCCACCCTTCCGGCGGATCGACCCGCAGTCGGAGCGGAGTCTCGCGGCATCGAGCGTCAGGATCCGCGCAGATGGTCGGCGCGATGTCCGCCGCATGGAATATTCCCGCCTGCGGGCCGAGGGTCGAAACGAGACTGTATTGAGAAGGATCGAAAACCTTCGTCAGCCTAAGTTCCCAGGTCAGCTCGACAGAGGGCGCCGGATTCGGCAGATCGACGAGATAGAGACCGTCGCCGCGGATCTCGAGCTGAAGCCTCGATCCGCCGGACACTGCTCGAATGCCGTAGACGCGGTCGCTCAGCCCGTCGATACCGGCATAGCGATGCCGGAACCTGACAGCCATCCGTCCGGGCACCGCTCCGTCGATCGTGCAGGCAACGCGGAGCGTCCGCTGCTCCGGCAATATACCGCCGATGGAGCAGGACAGGCGCGGCTCGGCGCGGCAGATCCCGACAGAGACGATTATCAGAATGATTGTGAAAAGGGAGCGCGTAACGGGTGATGATCTCACAGATCCTCGAAGTGCAGATTGACGAGGTACATCATATCGACGATCAGCACGGCTATCGGCGGGTAGAACATAACGGAGAAGAGCGCATCGACCATCGTGTTATTGCCGAAAAACTGCGACGAGAAGTCCTCGGTCAGCATCCCGATCAGCATCCCTGTGCCGAGCGAGAGCAGGTATCCGCCGATGACGAAGGCCCAGGCGACGCTGCGCTTGAACTGCTTGTCGGGTTTCGAGCTTCCGGTGATCGAGATTCTTCCCGGCCGGTAGGTGTAGTGATCGAAGTGCTTCTTGAGACTGGTCACAAGATGCCAGACGCCGACGCCGAAGAGCGCGATCAGCGAGATTCGCCAGAATATGCTGGTCGTCTCGAAGATCGACGGTTTGGTCATCGCCACCATGAAGGTCGAGATGAAGAGCGTGACGGTGGTATAGACCGCCTTGCCGCGCATGCGAGTCTCCTCGCGCTCGCGTTCGAGCCATTCGTTGACGATCCGGTCTGCGCGCGCCTGATAGTAGGCGCGGCGCGCGGCCCGCGCCGCCGCGGAGCTGGCCGGTCGAGTCGATGAGGCCGTGACGCTGCCGGTCGAGTCGTACATCTTCCGACGTTCGGGATCGATCAGAGTCTGATATGCCTGGCTGATCTGGGAGAATCTGGCGCCGGCCGACGGGTCCGAATTCACATCAGGGTGATACTGACGCGCCAACCGACGATACGCGGACTTGATTTCGCTGGTTGTCGCGGTGCGATTGACACCGAGGACGGCATACAGATTCGCCATGGCCTGGTCCCGTTACAGGTGATGATCCTTCATCGCGCAATCGCAATCCCGCTCGGCCATGACCGGCCGGATGAATGGTTGATGATGCGACGGACGCGTTAAATACAATCCTATTTTATAATTTCCGCAACAAGATTCAAGCGCCACCCGGCCAATGGTCGTGGAGCGCTTCAGAAGCATTTACTTGTCGATCGTAAGAACCCTATAATTCGACCTTCGTGATCATTCAACGAAATCCCTCGACTCGCCCCCGCCGAGCTGACGGCAACAAATGAAGGGTTCGCAATGACATCATCATTCAGAAATGCCGCACTGAGTCTGGTTCATCATCCGGTCATCGCCTTGTCGGTCGCCGTCGCTCTCCTCGTGACGGTTATGCTGCCGGAAGTCCGCCGCGCCAGGGCGGCGACCGTCATCCAGAACAGCGTGGCCGTAACCGGAGTCTCGGCGGCAAGTTTCGTGGGATCACCTGCTCCTCTGGCTCCGGATTCGATCGTGGCGGCATTCGGAACAGAACTGGCCACGGGGACTCAGATTGCCGCGGCGCAGCCGTTGCCGACGACGCTCAGCGGGACAACCGTGACCGTCAACGGAGTCGCCGCGCCGCTCTTCTTCGTTTCATCGGGACAGATCAATTTCCTGATCCCGTCCGGAACGACTGCCGGAGAGGCACAGGTCGTCGTCACCTCGACGCTGGGCAACGGCGATCAGGTAGTGTCGCGCGGAACCCTGCAGATCGCGACATCGGCGCCGGCGATCTTCACAGCCAATGCCAACGGAACCGGAGCGCCCGCGGCCGTCACCGGACGAATCAACGGGGGCGGGCAGTTCGTCTTCGATCCGAACCTGCCGTTCGCTCCCGATCCGGTCAATCCCTCGCAATTCATCCCCTCGCCGATCGATGTCGGAACAGCCCAGCAACCCGCATTCCTGATCCTCTACGGGACGGGACTCAGAAACGCGGCGCCGGGATCGGTCCGGGCGATCATCGGCGGCATCGAGGTTCCCGTCTCGCCGGTTGCGGCCCCCGGGTTCACGGGACTGGACCAGATCAATCTTCAGATCCCTGAGTCGCTCAAGGGCGCCGGCAATGTCAGTCTCAATCTGGTCGCCGCCGGCCTCTCGTCCAACACCGTGACGGTCAGTATCGCCGGCGCGCCGGCAGGCAACCTGTCGATCAGCGGCTTCGGCTCCAGCGATCCGGCGCTGGTCGGCCAGACGGTGACCATCAACGGATCGGGGTTCTCGACCACGACGGAGCAGAATATCGTCCGGTTCGGCAGCTCTCAGGCGAGAGTCATCTCGGCAAGCGCGAATCAGATGAATGTCATCGTTCCTTTCGGAGCCGAATCCGGCAAGGTGACCGTCCAGACCCCGCAGGGCGAAGCGATCAGCGCAACGCCTTTTCTGATCAGAACCTCGATCAGCGGGATCGTCCAGTCGACCGGCAGCGGCAACAATCCGCCGGTCCCGCTCGAGAACGTGACCATCCGTGTCGTCGGCACGAGCCTCAGCGTGCGCACGAATCCGCAGGGGAGTTTCGTCCTCAGCGACGTGCCCGCAGGCGTGAACCTGATCGAAATCGACGGCGCGACGAATCAGGCAAGCCCGCCCTTCCCTTCGGTATCGCTCAAGACCGCGGTCAAAACCAACCGCGACAACCAGTTTTTGCAGCCGATCAGCCTTCAGCAGATCACCGGAGGCAGCGGCACGGTCGGCGGAGGCGGCGGTTCCGGGCTGGTCGCTCAATCGTTCGAGAAACTCGCCTTATCGTCGAAAGATCCGTACGCATCCGTCAAATCGAAATTCGGCGGCATACCGCAGAGACGGGCGAAGAATCAGGTCTTCGCGCCGGGCAACAACATCAGCATCTCGAGCCGCGGAGTTGTCCTCGACATTCCGTTCAGCACAACCGTCCGCTTCCCCGACGGGAAGAATTCAGGGACGGTGCAGGTCACGGTCGTCGAGGGCTCGCGGCTGCCCGGCCTCGAACTGCCGAAGGGCGTCTACTCGAGAACCATCGCACAGATCACTCCTTTCGGCTCGACCTTCTCTCCCGGCGCGACGCTACAGTTTCCGAATCAGGGCAATCTGCCTGCCGGATCGAAGCTCGATCTCTACCGTTACGATCCGAACGCGGGAGCCTTCATCAGACGCGGAACGGCGTCGGTAACCGCCGATGGAAATCGAGTCGTTACCGACGGACGGATCGTGGATCTGGGCACCTTCTGGTTTGTCGCCAGTCCGAGCGAGGTGACGACCGTGACCGGCCGCGTCATCGACCTGCTGGGTTTTCCGATCTCAGGGGCGATCGTTTCGGTCAACGGTCGATCGAGCAGGAGCGACCAGAACGGCGGTTTCAGCATCGCGGATGTATCGACCAGCGGAACCCCGCAGTTGCAGGCCGAGGCGGTCATCCCGCAGCAGTTCGGAACGCCGCCGCGCGGCACTTCGTCAATCACCAATGTCGTCGCAAACGGAATCACGAACGTCGGCACGATCGCCCTCAGCGATACCCGGCAGCCCGGGCTGGTCATGTCTCCGTTTCTGATCAACATCGATTCCAACACCGGATCGGCGAAGGTTGAACTGACGCTGACCCAGCCCGCGCCGGCAGTAGGTCTTCAGGTCTCTCTGACCAGCGACGATACTTCCGTCGCGAAGGTGCCGGCCACTGTTTCAATCCCGGCCGGGCAGACGACGACATCCTTCGACATCATGCGCGCCGGCCCGGGAGTCGCGATAATCGACGCCACGGCGACGTTGAGCGGAAGCGCTCTGTCCACCCTGGCCGTCGTCACCATCTCGACAGCGCCGCCGACACTGGTTGCCGTGACGCCGGGATCCGGCGCCCCGCGATCGACATTCACCATCACCGGAACGGGCTTCAGCGTGTTTCCGAACCTGAACACGATCGGTTTCGTCCGCGACGGGGCGGTGATCGCGATTGTAGACCCCGAAGAGATCAATGTTGTTCCCGGCCCGACAGGCGCGCCGACGCTGACGGGTAAAGTGCCGCCGATCGGACCCGGACCGGCCGGCATCGTCGTCTCAGTGATCGACGATATGAGCTTCGTCGAATCGGATTTCAGCGCGCCGCTGCCGTTCACCGTGCTGCCGTCCAACGTGCCGACGCCGATTCTGACTTCCGTCACTCCCGCCGCCGGAGATCCGCGCGCCCAGGTGACGATCAACGGAAGCAATTTCGGTCCGACGCCGGATGAGAACCTGATCATCTTCCTTCAGAACGGGATCGAGAGCCCGGCAAACATCCTGCAGGCGTCTCCGACGCAGCTGGTCATTCAGGTGCCGGCATTCGGACTGGTCAAGGGACGCGCCACGATCATCGCCCGGAGGATCGATCCGGACGGCATCGAGGGGAACAGCTCAAACGCCCTGGATTTCAACATCAACTCGGATCCGACAGCGCCCGCGACTCCGGTCCTGACGGCTGCGATCAATCTGCTCACGGGAGCACCCGCCGGCAAGGCCGGCGATACCATTCGGATCTCGGGCTCGTCCCTCGGTCGCAACTACTTCGATCTGGAGACGGGAGACTTCGGGAACAACCTGCCCGATCTTTCAATAGTCAACCTCTACCAGAACGGCAACAACATCAACGTCGCCATTCCGTTCGGCGCGATGGACGGCACTCAGATCACGACCATCCTCCCGGCCGGATTCTCCGCCGGCGTCATTCAGATGTCCGCCTTCACCATCGACTTCGAGACGGGCCTGGTCAGCCCCGAGAGCAACCTCATCAATTTCACGATCACTGAGTCGAGCCTGCAACTGAAAGAAGAGTCCGAACCCAACGACACGTACGACGAGTCCTGCGACGTCAGTCCCGGAACCCAGGTCACGGGCACGATCGCAAAGGGCGATCGCGGCGGAGTCGACATCGGGGGCATCACCATCGACTTCGATGACGGGACCTCGGAAGACCTGAGCGATCTCTTCTACCTGCTGCTCGACAGCCCGACCACGATCTCGCTGCTGCTCGAGTTCTCGACTTCAGCCGATCTGGACCTGTTTATTCTGAAACCGGACGGACAGGGAGGATTCGTGGTGGTCGATTATTCGGCCGACGTCGACACGACGACAGAACAGTTGACGGTTCTGCTTCCGCCCGACGAATACCTGATCGGTGTGGGCGCCTTCAGCGGATCGAGCGATTACAAGCTGACTATCGTCGAGGGGCAGTTGTCGTTCAACCGGGTGATCCCTGATCGCAAGAACAGGAGAATCCCGATCAGAGCCGTCGGGCGCAGGAAGAAGTATTAGACTATTTGATCAGCCCCGATACCGGGCTGCTGGCGCTGGCATAGAGTCGCACGGGCATCCGGCCGGCCAGATATGCGAGGCGACCGGCCTGAACGGCCATCCGCATCGCGTCCGCCATATCTCCGGGGCGCTCGGCTTCCGCGATGGCGGTGTTCATCAGCAGACCGTCGATACCGAGTTCCATTGCAAAACAGGCGTCAGAGGCCGTCCCGACGCCGGCATCCACGATGATCGGGACCTCAGTGATCTGCTCCCGCATGATCCTCAGATTGTTCGGATTCTGGATTCCGAGCCCGGAACCTATCGGAGCGGCGAGAGGCATGACAGCCGCCGCGCCCGCATCGATCAGCTTTTTGGCCATGATCAGGTCATCGCCGAAATAGGGAAGGACCGTGAACCCCTCGCGGACCAGCGTCTTCGTGGCTTCGAGCGTCGCTTCGTTATCGGGAAAGAGCGTCTTCTGATCACCGATCACCTCGACCTTGACCCAGTCGGACAGTCCGACCTCGCGGGCCAGCATGGCCGTTCTGACGGCGTCATCGGCCGTGTAGCATCCGGCTGTGTTGGGCAGTATCCGAAACTTCTTCAAATCAATGAAATCCAGCAGCGAGGGCTGTGAGCGGTCCGTGATGTTGACGCGCCGGACGGCAACTGTGATCATCTCCGCCCCGCTCCGCTCGAACGCCTCGACCATCTCCTCGTTGCTCCGGTACTTCCCGGTCCCGATGATCAGCCTCGACCCGAATTCCCGTCCTGCTATTACCAGCTTGTTGTCCATGATTACGGTCCTTATGAGTAGAAAGTAAAAAGTAGAAAGTAGAAAGAAAAAGACAACACCGTGTCACTCCCAATACTTATTTGTGATTCTACGCTTTCTACTTTCTACTTTCTACTTTCTACTTTCTACTTTCTACTTTCTAC
>CALBSU010000222.1 GCA_937967285.1 uncultured Acidobacteriota bacterium | reverse complement strand
TCCGAAGGCCCGCCGCGCGGCGTCGTCACCGACTGTGAAGTCAGCAGGTTGATGAACCCGTGGCGCTCCGATCGCAGCCCCACCTCGACGCGGTATCGACGGTCGGGAAAGACGCTGAACCAGTAATCCCGCGCATACGCCGCATTGAAGAAGACCGCGATGTTGTTCGTCTCGTCGATCAGCTTGAGGACGGTGTGAAATCCGCTGATCTGATCCTTCGGAAAGATCCTCGAAAGCCGCTCGAACGGATCGTCCTTGAGCTGCCAGTAGACGTAGAGCCTGAACGGATCCTGCACCATCGCGCGCATGATGTCGAATTCGTAGTGCGACGGGATCGGCAACCCCGTGTCGATGATCTCTTCGGCTTCGGATTCCTCAGGGATGATCTCTTCCGAGATGACGTCCGGGACGACCAGCGGCTCGAACGGATTTCGTTCGACAGTCGGGATCAGTGATGAGAGATCGAAAAAGAAGGGCACGCGGCATTCTCCGGCTTTCGATGATGAGACAGCAAGAGATAGCCTATGAGCGGGACTCGGAGATGTCAAGCAGCATGGAGTACCGCCTTCAGGCGGGCTGTTCTTTCGTCCAAAGAAGAACCCGTCTGAAGACGGTACTCCATACTTTAGAAGTTGATCCTCGCAGCGACCTGGAGGATGCGCGGGTCGAAGGTCGACGTGATGCGTCCGAAGGTCGTGCTGTTGATGTTCTGCGTCTGACCGACGTTGAAGTTGGTCCGGTTGATCAGGTTGAAGGCCTCGATCCGCAGTTCGAGTCCGGCCCTCTCGGTCAGCCCGGTCCGTTTGATCAGGCTGACGTCGAGGTCGAACCTCGACGGACCGCTGACCGGCGTCAGTTGCAGCGTTCCGAGCGTGCCCGAAAGCGGATTGCTGAAGAACTGCGTGTTGGCGCGGCCGTCAGCTCCGATCAGGCTCGGATCGAAGATGAGCGGGCGTCCCTGCGAGTCCCTGTAGATGCCGGTCCGCTTCTGGAGCTCGCTCACTCCGAGAGTCGAGATGGCCGTATTCTTCGTCGAACGTCCGGCGCGATTGAGTGTCCCGCGCGCGGAGACGACCGAGATCGGCTCGCCCGACTGCCACCTCAGAATCGGATTGAAGCTCCATCCGCCGACGATCTTGCCGACCACTCCGCCGCGATCGAGGAAATATTTGCCGGGCCCGAAGGGCAGCTCGTAGATCCCGTTCGCCTTGAAGACGTGGGTGATGTCGTCGGATATCCGCTGCTTCTCGACCGCATTGGTCGAACCCAGGTCGAGCAGCGCGTTGAAGTTGGTCTGCGATCCCTCGAAGTCGGTGAATCCTTTTCCGTAGGTGTAATTGGCCTGGAAATAGACCCCGTTGCGAAGGCGCCGGCGGACCTCCGTCTGCAGCGCGTGATAGTTCGAGAACGCGCCGTTGCCGACGTAATCGGCGACGAATGCGTTCGGATTGGCGCGCAGGAAATATTCGGGCCCGAGCTGGGCGCCGAAATCTCCGGGCGTCAGGAAGAGGTCGCGGTTGGTGACGTAGATCGACGCCAGCTCGCCGACCTGACCCTGCGCGATCAGATTGAGGATCGTCGGATTGGTGACCAGGCCGGCCAGACCCAGTTGCGGAAAGACCTGCAGCGTCTCGCCGACGCGCGGATCGCCGTTGGCCGCCAGATTGCGCTCGGCGCGGCGGAAATCGTCAAGGAATCCGTTGTCGAAGATCCTGACCTGGTTGATGTCGATCGCCCGCGTCAGTTTGGTGCCGCGGTTGCCGACATAACGCACCTCGAAGACCGTGTCGCGCATGATTTCGCGCTCGATCCCGAAGTTCCACTGCTGGACATAAGGCGTCTGCAGATCGGGCTGAATCGTGAAGAGCGCGGTCCCGAAATCGTTGGCCAGGTTGTCGGCGATCTGCCGCGGAACCTGGAAGTTCGGAATCGGTACCGGCCTGATGCCGCCGCCGCTGACCGTCCCCGAAGGGTTGAGCACTGCAACATCGGATTGCAGTCCGTCGTTGCCTCCGACCGCAGCGTTGAGCACCGTCGAGATGTTGTTGTCGATCACGTACGAGATCGAATACCCGGCGCGGACCGATGTCCTGCCGTCACCGAACGGATCCCACGCCAGGCTGATGCTCGGCGCGAAGTTGTCGTAATCGTTGTTGAAGAACGGTCTGCCCGTCCCCTTGCCGGCGAAATCGAGCGTCGCGTTCGGATCGAAGAGCGCCGCCAGACTGCGCTCACGAGGCAGCAGCGCCAGCCCGTTGCGCTCGGTCGGGACCGTGATGTATTCGTACCTCAGCCCGAGATTGAGCGTCAGCCTCTGGTGAGCCCGCCACGTGTCGCCGACGTATCCCGAGATCGCCGAGTAATCGAACTGCTGCCGCGTCGGAGCGCCCGGGACGAACCCCGAACTGCGGCTCGACGCGAAGAAGCTCTGATCCGCCCGGCTGATCGATCCGGAGAGGATCGCCAGGAAGTTGCTCGCCTGGTTGAAGTCGTTGGTCGAAATCCCGCCCGGGAAGAGGCTCCGCGCCAGCGGGTTGACGTTGCCAGTCGTGTTGAATCCCAGCGTGTAGGTCGGAATCGTGCCAGCGAAATCGACCGGTTCGATGTAGACCCTGCGGTACATCCCGCCGAACCTGATCTGATGCCGCCCCTTGACCCAGTTGGCGTTGTCGATCACTTCGTAGTTATCGGCCTTGCGCCCCTGCGCCAGGAAATTGTCGACCGGATTGCTGATGACCGGGAAGGTCAGCCTGAATCCGTCATTGAACCTCTCGTTGGTGAAGAAGCTGACGTTGTAGTTGTTGAAGCCGAATCGCAGCTCGTTGTTGAGCGAATCGGTCGGCGTCCAGTTCCACGCGAAAGATCCGCGCGGCCGCGCCGACGACTGGCCGTCGCCCGGCCGTCCGGGGAACGGTTCGTTGCCTGCGTTCGGGAAGAGGAATGTGAACCGGCTGTAGATCGCCTCGAACCGATGTCTCTGCCCGGCGTCATAGTCGATCCTGAAACCCCACAGATCGCTGTCGACGCCCGTCGGGCTGTTGAAGCGGAAACCGGCCGTGTTGGCCCGCGTCGGGTCGGCGGTGATGTCCGCGCTGGTCAGATCGTTCGGCAGCGGAGTCGTCGCGATCAGGCTCTGCACCTTCGGATCGATCGGCAGCCCGCCCAGACTGGCCAGGTTGACCGTCTGCAACTGGCCGTTGTCGGCCCGTCGATAGGTGAAGTTGCCCTGGCGCGCGCTGTTTGTCAGGACCGTTCTCAGGACGCTGGTGTCGGTTCTGATCCGCGTCCCTTCGTAGTAGCCGTAAAAGAAGAGCTTGCTCGAATCGAAACCGAGCGGTCCGAAGACCTTCTTCGGCAGTTTGATCGGCCCGCCGAACCCGAAGCCGAACTGGTTCTGGATCAGCTTCTCCTTCTCGACTCCGGCCGCATTGTTGAAGAACGAATTGGCGTCCATCGCATCGTTGCGGTGAAATTCGAACAGGCTGCCATGGTATTCGGTCGATCCCCGCGGCGTCACCAGTTTGACCTGGGCCACGCCCAGCCCGTCGTTCGGCCCGCCGTTCTGCGTCGTCAGCGTGTATTCGGCCACGCTCACCACGCTCGGGGCCGCCGTCCCGAAGAAGCTGTCGGTTCGAATGAAGTTGTCATTAATATTGATGCCGTCCCACGTCAGGTTGGTGAAGGTCCCGCGCGTCCCGTTGACCGAAGACGTCCGGTTGCTGCCGCTGGTGTTGACGCCCGCCTGAAGGCCCGCCAGCGAGAGCGGATTTCTTCCGTTCAGCGGCAGGTCGTTGATCTGCCGTTCGAGCACCGTCGTCTGCACCGTCGCGTTTTCCGTGTTGACCACGGCCTGAACTTCCGAGGCCGAGGTCGTGATCACCTCGGCGATCTGTCCCGTCTGCAGATCCAGATTGACGATCGCCGGCGTCGAGACGTTGACCTGCACATCCGTCACCTCGACCCGCGTGAACCCCTCGCGCTCGGCCACGATCCGGTATTTGCCCGGACGCACCTCGTTGAAGAGATAGAATCCCTGTTCGTTGGTCGTCGTCACCGCCTCCCGCAGCGTCGACATATCGGTCAGCGTCACCTTCGCTCCGATGATCACCGCCCCCGTCTGGTCCTTGATCGTTCCGCTGACCGTCGCGTTGAATGTCTGGCCCAGCGCCAGCCCGGTCAGGACGAGAACGAACGCCACTGCGTTTATCAATTTCCTTCTCACTCTTATCATTTCCTGCTCCTTCCGGATGTTTTTCCATTTGCGACACGGGTGCGATCCGTGCCGCCGATTTCACGAGGCCGGAAATGTTTCCAGATTTCTTTTCCGGCCCGCCTCCGGTTTCTCAGATAATGGACTCAGCTCAAGTCGATTACAGAGATCCGATACCCGTTATTGCGCAAACCCCGTTCCGGAAACGAAAATAATGAAATGATTGGAGTTGCTCTGATCTTTCCGTTGGCGGATTGAGAATAATCTTGATGATTTCGCAGATTCCTGCAGATTTCAGGATGGTCCGAACTATAATCCTGTCAGACAGGACCGTTAACGGGCCCGATTATCGACATACTTACAATGATATTGAAAACGGCCCGCGTCTGAACGTTTCGGGCCTTCAATCGACGCTGATATCCATCCAATCCGAAGACTGATCGCAGGAATGCCATCAACGTCGCAAGCACTGAGATCCAAAAGCCGCAAAACTGCGGGCCGGATGTTGAAGATTTTTCGATGAGCGGTGAAAGGCGCGAAAATACGGGAGAGAATCGTTCGGCCGCGGCGCAGACGCTGACCGGGTCGGTCGATCGCGTCACATTCCACAACGAACAGAACGGTTATTCGGTCATCAGATTTCTCGCCAGAGGGTACAGCGATCCGGTCACCGTGACCGGCAACTTCTCGAGCATCTCGCCGGGTGAGAGCCTGCAACTGACCGGCTGGTGGACCTCTCATCCTCAGTACGGCGATCAGTTCAGGGCGACCGATTATTCCGTCGTCCGGCCGGCGACGATAGCCGGTATTCAGAAGTATCTCGGTTCGGGGCTGATCAAGGGAGTCGGCCCCGTCACCGCGCGCCGCATCGTCGAACACTTCGGCGACCGGACGCTCGACATCATCGAAGGCGACATCACGCGCCTCAACGAGGTGAAGGGCATCGCCCGCAAGCGCGTCGAGATGATCCAGCGCGCCTGGGCCGAGCAGCGCGCCATCAAGCAGGTCATGCTCTTCCTCCAGAGCCACGGAGTCTCGACCCATTACGCCGTCAAGATCTACAAGCAGTACGGCAACGATGCCATCTCGATCGTCGAGAAGACCCCGTACCGGCTGGCCGAGGACATCTACGGCATCGGTTTCCGGACCGCCGATCAGATCGCGCGACATATCGGGATCGCCGCTGATTCCGATGAGCGCCTGCGCGCCGGTCTCAAGTTCGTGCTCTTCGAGGCGACGGACGAGGGCCACTGCTTCCTGCCGTCAGGCGAGCTGATCGAACGGGCTGCGGCCGCTCTCGAGATCGAAAAGACTGAAAAGATCGAAGGCGCTCTCGAGGCGATGATCGCCGAAGGCGCGCTCAAGCAGGAGGAGCAGGATTCGATCTATGCTCCGCCGATCTGGCAGGCCGAACGCAGCCTGGCCCGGCGGCTCTGCCTGCTGCGCGATCGGCCGGTCAGCGTCGATCCGGA
Source organism: uncultured Acidobacteriota bacterium (assembly GCA_937967285.1). Lineage (GTDB taxonomy): Bacteria > Acidobacteriota > Blastocatellia > RBC074 > RBC074 > JADJXM01. Next base: position 7,816 of record CALBSU010000222.1, on the reverse strand, counting down.
ACGCGTCGACCGGTGGCTCGACCGCTTCGCCGAGAAACGCGATATCGAGCTCTCAGCCGAACAGCGCGAGGCCGTCCGGCTGGCCGCCCGAAGCCGCGTCATGATCCTGACCGGCGGTCCGGGGACGGGCAAGACCACCACGCTCCGCGCCATGGTCGAACTGTTTCTGGCGATGGGTAATTCGGTCCTGCTGGCCAGTCCCACGGGGCGCGCCGCGCAGCGCCTGGCTGAGGTCGTCGGCCGCGAGGCGAAGACCATTCACCGCCTGCTCGAATTCGATCCGTCGCGCATGGCCTTCAAGCGTGACGAGAACAACCCGCTCGATGCCGACGTCACGATCATCGACGAATCGTCGATGATCGACATCGTCCTGGCCAACAACCTGCTCAAGGCGATTTCGCCCGATTCCCGGCTCGTGCTGGTCGGTGACGTTGATCAGTTGCCGTCGGTCGGCCCCGGAGCCGTGCTGCGCGACCTCATCGAATCCGACTCGCTGCCCGTCGTCCGCCTGACTGAGGTCTTCCGTCAGGCCGCCGAGAGCCTCATCGTCCGCAACGCCCATAGCATCAACAGAGGCGAGTTCCCGACACTGGTCAGGCCCGGCGAGGAGCAGTCTGACTGCTACTTCATCGAGGCCGACGACCCGGACCGCATCGTCTCTCTGATCGTCAAATCGGTCTCATCGAGCCTGCCGCTCAGATTCGGCTACGACCCGCGGACCGATATCCAGGTCCTCTGCCCGATGAATCGCGGGCGCGTCGGAACCGGCAACCTCAATGACGTGCTCCAGGAAGCGCTCAATCCGCCCGATGACGGCAAGAATCAGCTCTCGCGCGGCAACCGCATGCTGAGGGAAGGCGACCGCGTCATTCAGAAGGTCAATAATTACAAGCTGGATGTCTTTAATGGAGATATGGGAACCGTCGAGAGGATCGACCGGATAGATCAACTGGTCATGGTCCGGTTTCAGAATCGCCAGGTCGTCTACGACTACGCCGACCTGCTCGAACTCGGCCATGGTTTCGCCGTGACGATCCACAAATCGCAGGGCTCGGAGTACCCGGCCGTAGTCATCCCGCTCCACCCGCAACACTACATGATGCTTTCACGCAATCTTATTTATACGGCGCTTACGCGGGCAAGGAAGACCGTCGTCCTGATCGGCTCGACGAAAGCCATCGGAATGGCCATGCGTAACGTCGAGGCGACTCGACGTTACACACGACTTTCCCGGCTTCTTTAGGAGTGCGGCGCGCGTGCGCGCCGCTTTAATGTGAAGTACGACGCGCGTGCGCGCCGCTTTAATGTGGAGTGCGGCGCGTGCTCGCGCCGCTTTAATATGGAGTACGGCGCGTGTACGCGTCGCTTTAATATGGAGTGCGGCGCGTGTACGCGTCGCTTTAATATGGAGTGCGGCGCGTGCTCGCGCCGCTTTAATGCGAAGTACAGCCAGCGTGCGCGCCGCTTTAATGTGGAGTGCGGCGCGTGTGCGCGCCGCTTTAATGTGAATTACGACGCCCGTGCGCGCCGCTTTATGCCGCTTTATAAACTGGAGCCACAGCGGTGCGTACACGCACCGCACTCCGGAGACTAATCCCCGACGGTGGCGGGTTGTGCGGAGGTGTTGCAGAGGCGATCGAAAGCCGAGGTCAGTTCCCGCGCGATCTCGTGGGCATCGCGTCCCTCGATCTGATACCGCTCCATCATGTAGATCACTTTGCCGTTCTGGAGCAGAGCGATGCACGGGGAAGACGGCGGATAGCCCTTGAAATAGGATCGAGCCCTCTCGGTGGCCTCGATGTCGGCTCCGGCGAAGACCGTGATCACCTTGTCGGGGGCCGGTTTGTGCTCGAGCGCGAGGGCGACCCCGGGGCGCGCCTTTCCGGCGGCGCATCCGCAGACCGAGTTCACCACAACCATGACAGTCCCTGAAGTCCCCTGGATGGCCAGGTCGACCTCCTCCGGGGACCTCGTCTCTTCGATCCCCAGTTTGGACAGATCTTCCCGCATGGGTTTGATCAGTAATTCTGAATAAGGCACAGATACACCTCCGGCAAAAATTTCCAGGTCGGGTTCGGGAATACTGTGCGGACAGCCAAAGGATATTAATAGGAAGGATGACCCGGAATCAAGCGGGAAAATGATACTCGTGCTTTTCGGGTTGTAATCCCCGTCGGATCGGATCAACTGAAAGATCCGTCGCCGACGTCCGAAGAGATCTGCTCGCGAGAATCCCGGAGCTCTCTTTCGATGATCTCCGCCGAGAGGGAAAGGAAGTCGTATGCCGTGACGAGGCCGACGAGTCTGCCTTTGAGGACCACGGGCAGGCAACCGACCTTGCGGTCGCGCATGATCAGCAGCGCATCGACCGTCGGCGTATCCGGAGTGATCGTGACCAGATCGGTCTTCATGATATCCCGGACCGCAAGATGCATCGACGGCCTGTTGTGGTGTCCCTGGCCGAGCATCCGCAGCAGGTCGCGGTGCGAGACGAGGCCGACCAGGTTCCCGGCGTCATCCTCGACCGGGACGTGCCGGATGTGGCGCCAGTCCATGACGCTCGCCGCCAGATCCACCAGGTCGTCCGGATGGACGGTGAAAAGATCCGTCGACATGAACTGCCGGACATATTGATGAGAATTGCTCCAGACGCCGCATTTGTTCGTCGAGGCCGCCTCCCATTCGTGGACCGGCCTGCCGCTCAACTGGTTTTCGAGCATGCATTCGACCAGCGAGCGCTGATGGATCTCGCGGGATCCGGCGCCGTCCATGCCTGCAAGCGACCTCAGCGCCCAGAGCGATCCGGTCTGATTGCGTTCGACCCTCTCCTGCATGACGCCGAGATATCTGTCGATGTCGCTCGAGTCGATTCCGCATCCCTTCAGTCCCTGACGCGCCAGCGGCAGCAGATGATCGATGATCAGCGTCGAGACCGGTTCGAAGTGGCCGTCGACCCAGGTCAGCTGAGCCTTCAATCCCTGCCGGGCCGCGGCGATGAAATTGCTTTTGGCGTCGTCGAACGACATCCGCCTGTCGATCTCGCCGTACTCCTCGCGAAGCGCGCACATCAGCCCGAAGAAGAACGCCGCATTGGCCATCTCGTCGATCACCGTCGGCCCCGAGGGCAGCGGGCGATGCTCGATCCGCAGATGCGCAATGCCGTCGGCGACCCCGTAACACGGCCGGTTCCAGCGCCAGATCGTTCCGTTGTGCAGCCGCAGAGCGGCCAGATCGGGCAGCCCGCCGCGCTCCAGCACGACGAACGGATCCTCCTCGATCTGCTTCGTCAGCATGATTCGAAACCGCGCTATCTCCTCACGGAAGATCTCGATCACCGAACTCCTGATCCAGTGCTCACCGAAGCTCACCCTCGACGGATGATTGCGGATCTGACGCGCGCTCGATCTGTCATCGGTCGAAAACTGGAAGAGCGCGATCCGCGTCTCATGCCACAGCCTGTGACCGAGCAGGAGCGGGGAATTGGCCGCCGCCGCCAGCAGCGGCGCAGAGATCGCCTGCGCCAGATTGTAGAGCGGCGCGAATTCCGACGGACCGACCTGCAGATGGATCTGGAAGCTGGCGCAGCAGGACTCGAGCATGACGTTGTCATGGCTCATCATCAGCTCGTCGAGCCCCTTGATGTGAACGTTGAAGTCCCCGCCCCGCAACTGCTGCATCGCCCGGTTCAGTTCGTAATACCTCGGATTGGGCGTGATGTTGTCGAGACTCAGATCCGACTGGCGGAGCGTCGGAAGAATCCCGCAGAGCAGCACTTCCGAATCGAATTCGCGCGCCGTCTGCCGTGTCTTCGCCACCAGCTCATCTATCTCCGCCTCCATCTTCCGCAGGCACGACCCGTCGAACATCTGCGGCGAGAGGTTCGCTTCCAGGTTGAAAAGCCCGATCTCCGTCGTCAGACGTTCTTCGCCTGCCAGCGCCAGAACCTTCTGAGCGATCGATGCCGGCCTCATCGCCCTGTCGATCAGGAACATCTCCTGCTCGGCCCCGATCCGATGCACACCCGACTCGATCCGCCCGGTATCGAGCATGACCTCGAGCGCCGCGACATCGGCCAGCAGCGACTTCATGAACGTCTGTGTTTTCGCCGCATCCTGTTCGGATGAGACGTTGTGTTCTCCCATGAAGAAATATCGATGGAGTCTCTGTGAGCTCTGGTTCTGACTGTGTCTGATTTCGGGAACACCCTTATTTGAATAAAAAAAATCGAAATCGTAAAGCGATTTATACCTGCTCAGCCCTTGAGAAGTACAAATTAAACGCCAAGACGCCAAGAGGGCCAAGGTTTATCCAGGCAATCAAGATCCGGATCTAACTGATGTTCGAGCGGCGAGCTGGAGGAAGTGTCAGCCATCTCACCATAATTCCACCTTGGCAATCTTGGCGCCTTGGCGTTTAATCTTTTCGGGTTTATTTCGGTTCGCCCGTCTCCGGCGGCACAAAAGCGGGATTTAGGAAGTCCGCCCGGGTTATGTTAGGATTCATCCCTCAGATTCGACCATGATCGGTCGGTTCCCAAACACAGTTCGATCGGAGGAGAGATGCAGGTCAGAAGAGAGTCTCAGGTTTATGACGCCGTCGTCATCGGCTCGGGCGCTTCCGGAGGCATGGCCGCCTGGAATCTGAGCCGACAGGGCGTCCGGGTGCTGCTTCTCGATGCCGGAGATAAATTCGACCGCGCGACATTCTGGACTCACGTTCTGCCCTACGAAGCCCGCGAACGCCGCGCGCGAGGCGAAAATCCGCCTGAATTCTATCTGAGCGAAAAGGAGCAGCCGTATCTCACTCCGCCGGATCAGCCCTTCAAACTGGTCCGCGTCTGGGGGATCGGCGGCAAGACCAACGTCTGGGGCCGCGTCAGCCTCCGTTACGGGGACGTCGATTTCAAGGTCAACGACGGTTACGGCGTCCCGTGGCCGTTCGAATATCGGGACATCAAGCCATACTACGACCGCGTCGATCAGCTGATCGGAGTCAACGGCGGCGATGACGATCAGGACGTTCTGCCGGGCAGCGCATATCACATGCCTCCGCCGGCGCCGCGCTGCGGCGAGAGGCTGCTCAGGAGCGCCGCCGCACGGGCCGGCATCAACGTGGTCTCCGGACGCCGCGCCGTCCTGACGAAATCGAAGGACGGCTGGCCCGCCTGCCACTACTGCGGGCGCTGCGGCAGCGGATGCGATACCGGCAGCTTCTTCAACTCCGCCGATCATCTGATCCCGGTCGCGCTCAAGACCGGACGGCTCCAGATCCGATCGAACGCCGTCGTCGCACGCATCCTGTCCGATAAAGAGGGCAGGGCATCCGGCGTCCAGTACTTCGACCGCAAAACGAAGCGGGAATATCAGGTCCGCGCCCGCGTCGTCGTGCTCGGCGCCTCATGCATCGACTCGACGCGCATCCTGCTCAACTCGAAATCAGCTGTCTACCCGAACGGAATCGGTAATACTTCCGGCGTCATCGGCAAATACCTGACCGAACAGGTCCGCTTCCACGCCCGCGCCTTCCTCCCGACGCTCTTCGGTCAGGAGACGACCAACGACGACGGCATCGGCGGCGAGCACATCTACATGCCACGCTTCAATCACCGCGACGGCCGCAAACGCGATTACGCCCGCGGTTACGGAATGCAGTTCTGGGGGATCGGCTGCCAGGCCGGCGCCGGCTGGGCCAAAGGGCTGCCCGGCTTCGGCCGCGACTTCAAACGCGACGTCAAGAAACGCTATCCTTCGTGGGTCGAACTTCACCCCTACGGCGAAGTCGTGCCGGTCCCCGAAAATCGCGTCGAGGTCGATGAATCAAGGCTCGACGCCTACGGCGTGCCGCTCCCGCGCATCATCTTTAAATACGGCGAAAACGAGAGGAAGATGGTCGACGAAATGTACGACACCGTCGAGCGCATCCTTCATGAAGCCAAAGCGGAAATCTACGAGATCAATCGCGGCAGTTACGACACGCCCGGCAACGCCATTCACGAGCACGGGACCTGCCGCATGGGCGCCGATCCGAAATCGAGCGCGCTCAACGGCTTCTGCCAGATGCACGCGGTCAAAAATCTCTTCGTCGTCGACGGCAGCGCCTTCCCGTCGGCGACAGAGAAGAATCCGACCCTGACCATCCTGGCCCTCGCCTGGCGCGCCACCGATTACCTGGCCGCCGAGATGAAGAAAGGAAATCTATGAATCAGTAGAAAGTAAAAAGTAGAAAGTGCTTCTGATGGCCGCGCTTCTATCTTTCTACTTTCTACTTTCTACTTTCTACTTTCTACTTTTATGGAATCCGGACCCCTCTTCCAAATATCCAGGCTGACCGTGCTCAGTATCTGCCGGGCATATTTCCGCATCGAATACAGCGGACTCGATAACGTCCCTTCATCCGGTTCGATGATCCTCGCGCCGAATCATGTCAGCTATCTCGACCCGCTCTGGGTCTCGGCGCCGATCACCCGCCAGATGCGCTACATGACGTGGGACCGGATGACTAGTCTGCCGGTGCTCGGACCGCTCATCCGCTTCTACGGGGCCTTTCCGGTCAAGCTCAATCAGGGCGACAGGCACGCGTTGCGCGTCTCCCTCGAACATCTCAAATCCGGAGGCAGTCTCGTCATCTTCCCCGAAGGCGCGCGCACCAAGACCGGTCGCCTCCAGCAGTTCAAGCCCGGCGTCGTCCGCCTCGCGATCCAGACGCGCGTTCCCGTCGTCCCCGTAACGATCATCGGCGGCTACGATGCATTCTCTCCCCATCACAGCTTCCCGCGCCCGTTCAAACTGCGCGTCGTCTACCATCCACCGATCGACATCCCTGAAACCGATATCGCTTCGCGCGAAAAGGAACATCTTCATTCCTACGCCGAGAAAATCCAGTCGATCGTCGCCTCCGCCCTGCCCCCGGACGCGCTCCCGCTCACCCGTGAGGCCGCCGTCGATTCCTGAAATTATTTTCACAAGACTCTGGTCGAAGCGCGCCGAGTGTGCTAGATTATGAAACTTCCATGAGGGGTGTCCGCAAGGGACCTGTCAGGGGAGCGGTCAATAACTCTCAGCCAATAAAGGGTTTGGCGGCGTAGCTCAGCTGGTTAGAGCGAGGGATTCATAACCCCTAGGTCCGGCGTTCGAGTCGCCGCGCCGCCATTCTTTCTTTTCAACAACTTACCGTATCATCCTTTCGTCTTAATTACCCTCAGGGACACATTCGCGGACAGATACGAAGTCGTTGTTAATGACTAATCGAAGCTGACAGTTATATTTTAATGCAGTCTTCAATGCGCAGACTCGATGATTCAGAGCAGTAGGCTTTTATCGTGATCTTCGGATCTGAGTCCCCGAGTAATCCTCTGACCTGGTGCAATGCTCAAGCGGGCGACTGTGACTCCCTCCCTTCCGATTGGTAACCTATCCTGCCAGCGGAGTTCGAAGTGATGTATGATCGCCAACCTGAAGAGTCGGCCGCCGCGGCCTGCCTCAACAAAAACTGTCTCCGGAAAACCCGGGGCGGTTCAATTTTTGACATCTGACACCTCCTTATCAAATGATGAGTTGTCCACTAAACCGGGGTCAATTCCACATGAAAAACATTCTCCGACTCACGCTCAACCTCTTCACCCTCACAGCCCTCCTGCTCGGCTCCGTCTATGCCCAGGAGAGACGCAGTCTGCAGAAGGAAAGCGCTGCTGACCGCAGCTCGAGCGCAGTGGTCACTAAATCTGAGACGGTGGCTGATGTCTCCGAACGGATTGATACACTCCTGAAGCGCTATCAGGAACTCGGCCTCTTCAACGGCTCCGCGCTGGTAGCCGATG
>CALBSU010000221.1 GCA_937967285.1 uncultured Acidobacteriota bacterium | reverse complement strand
AGGATGACTCCGCGACCTTCGGCCTGCGCGGCCTCCATCGCCGCGACCAGACGCTCGGCCTCGGCGATCTGTTCCGGCGACGGGCTGAAGATGCGGTTGACCGTTTCGATATGGGACGGATGGATCAGCACCTTGCCGTCGTATCCTAGATTCCGCGCCGCCAGGCAGCGTCTTTTCAGTCCTTCGGGATCGTTGATCAGGAAGTGCGGCGAATCGTACGCCGAGACGCCTGCAGCCCGCGCGGCGAGCAGAACGTGCGATCGCGCGTAGAGCATTTCAGTCTCGTCGGCGCCGGGGTGCGCGCCGATCTCGCGCGACAGGTCGGCCGAGCCGAAGATCAGACCTGCGACCAGATCATCGACCTCTGCGAGCTGACGCGCCTCGAGCACGCCGCGCGGAGTCTCGATCAGACACAGAATGCTCGGGGCGGCTCCCGATTCCGGCTTCTTCCATCTGCTGCGGATGATCGCAGCCACGTTCGTCACATCGTCCGGGGATTCCGTCTTCGGAATCACGATGCCCCGGGCTCCGGCAGCGACGGCCTCGCGCGCATCGTCGAGACCGAGTTTCGTCGCGGGAGGGTTGATCCTGACGAAGACATCCTTCCCCTGGAAATCCGTCTCGCGCAGGCTCTGCGCGACCGCGGCCCGTGCCTCGAGCTTGCGATCCGGCGCAGTCGCGTCCTCGAGATCGAGGATCAGCGCGTCGGCTTGCGTCGTCACGGCTTTTTCGATCATCCGCTCCGCGCCGGCCGGAACGAACAGCAGGCTTCTGATCAATCTCTCCCCTTCCCTCGTTACTGCCCTTCAACCGGTCTTTTCGGGACCAGCACCCTCCGCCTGAAGACGAGCACTACCTCGCCCTTCTGATTGCGGGCGCGGGTCTCGACATAGACGATTCCCCGATCGGGCTTGCTTTCCGATTCGCGCTTGTCGAGCACTTCCGTTGCGGCATAGATCGTATCGCCGTGAAAGGTCGGCCCGGTGTGCCTGACGTTCTCGTATTCAAGATTGGCGATGCATTTGCCGCTCACATCCGCGACCGACATCCCGACCGCGAGCGAGAAGACGAGAGTTCCGTTGACCAGTCTGCGCCCGTGCTGCGTGCCCGAAGCGTAGTGTGCGTCGATGTGCAGCGGGTGCTGATTCATGGTCATCAGGCTGAACCATGTATCGTCATGCTCGGTGATCGTCCTGCCGGGCCAGTGCTCGTAGATGTCACCGACAGTGAATTCTTCGTAGTATCTTCCGTATCCCATGAGAGAGCCATGATAACCGCTCGGACCCGGAATGGGTATCAGCGGCGAGTCATCCGACCGGATACTTTTCGACCAGCCGCCGGGCGATAATCAGTTTCTGCAGTTCGTTGGTGCCGCCGCCGATGACCAGCAGCGGCGCGTCGCGATAGTAACGTTCGATCCTCAGATCCTTCGAGTAGCCGGCGCCGCCGTGAATGCGCATGGCCTGCCAGGCGACATCCTGCGAGGTCTCAGTGGCGAAGAGCTTGGCCATTCCGGCTTCCAGATCGCACCGTTCGCCGCGGTCCTTCTTCTCCGCCGCGGAGTAGACCAGCAGCCGTGCGGCCTCGATCCGCGTCCCCATCTCGGCCAGCATGATCTGAATCGACTGGTGTTCGCAGATCGGCTTGCCGAAAGTCTGCCGCTGCTGGGCGTAATGAATTGCGTCCTCGAAGGCGGCGCGGGCCAGGCCGACTCCGCGCGCGGCGACATTGATCCGTTCGCTTTCGAGCCCGCTCATGATCTGCCTGAATCCCTCACCCTCGACTCCGCCGACGAGGTTCCCGGCCGGCACGTAAAAATCGTTGAAGTACAATTCGCAGGTCTCGACGCCGCGGTACCCGAGCTTGTCGATGTCACGGGCGACGACGAAACCTTCGCCGCCCTTCTCGATGATGAACGCAGAAATCCCCCTGTGTGGAGGATCGGCTTTCGGATCGGTCTTCGCCGCCAGGACGAAGGTATTGCCGTAACGGCCGTTGGTGATCCACATCTTCGAACCGTTGATCAGATAACCGTCGCCGCTGCGGCGCGCCGTCGTGCTGATCCGCTGGACATCGGTCCCGGCATCGGGCTCGGAGAGCGCCAGACCGCCGCGCCGCTCGCCCGACGCCAGCCCCGGCAGATACTCCCGCTTCTGTTCGTCCGTTCCGAAGCGGCTGATGATGTCGCAGATCACCGAATGCGTCCCGATCGGCCCGACCAGACTCATCCATCCTCGCGACAACTCCTCGACGATCAGCGCGAAGGTCGTGAAGCTCAATCCGAGCCCGCCGTACTCCTCCGGAACGCTGCATCCGAACAGCCCCAGATCAGCCATCCCATCGACGATCTCGTGCGGATACTCGTTCCGATGCTCGAGATCATCGACCACCGGAAGCACTTTCCGGTTGACGAACTCCCGGATGCTCTCGACGATCCGCTGCTGTACCTTGTCGGGATTCATTCGTTCCTCCTCATCCATCGGCCGAGCGTGATCCACCACGAAACGACGAAGTAATAGACCGGAAATGCCGCCGAGATCCAGACCACCGGCCCTTCGTTGTCGAACGCCCGCATGGTAATCAATATCAGCAGCAATGCCCAGATCCCGATCAGAATCCGCGTCAGCCGGCTGAATGGTCCGCGATACGACGGATAGAGATAGAGCGACGGCACGAACGTCAGCAGAGCGAGCGCCAGCAGAATCGCGATCGTAAGCTCGTACGGCGGACGGAACAGATAAAGATAGATCGCCACCACGTTCCAGTACGACGGGAACCCCTTGAAATAATGGTCATCCGTCTTGGCGTCATCCTGCGAGAAACCGTAGGCGCTGGCCAGCAGCGGCGCCAGCAGAATCCAGCCCAGATGCCCGGGAATAATCTCAGCCCGCCAGAGAAAGAGCAGCGGCAGCGAAGTGTAGGTCTGAAAATCGACGATGTCGTCCAGACGCCGGCCGTCGAATCCCGGGAGCACTTCCCGCACCCCGACCTTGCGAGCCATGGCGCCGTCGGTCGCATCGATCAGCGTCGCGACGATCATCAGCAGCATCGCCATCCGGAACGAATCGTCGCCTCCGCGCACGATGAAATATGCCATCCCGGCCGCCGCGACAAGTCCCAGCGCCGTGTAGAGATGTACCGCCCACGCTAATATTTTTCGCAACATCAAGGTTTATGAAGTAGAAAGTAGAAAGTAGAAAGTAGAAAGTAGAAAGCCGCACGCCGTACAGTGAATTTAAGTTCCGATTCGCCCACCCCTTTCTACTTTTTACTTTCTACTTTCTACTCGGATTTATTCCGGTTTCCGCAACTCCCTTGGCGGATCGAAGCCGGTCGTCAGGCGCGAGACCAGAGGCAGCAGCACGAGTCCGGCCCCGGCGGCGAGCGTCTTGTACGGGAAGAGCAGAGCGCCCGATTCCGGATCATACCAGCCTGCGGGATCGCCCGGCAGAATCCATGCGAAGAGCTCGGGATACGGAATGATCGGCGGGAGGTTGAAGAGCGGTTCGCCGCCGCCGATCCTCAGCAGCAGCGAGACGGTGAAAGCGACGATCGAGCCGGTCCTGTTGGCCTTCGGGTCGAAGAGAGCGAAGACCAGTTGCGGAAAGAGCAGGACGAAGACCAGATCGCTGGTGAAGAACCAGAGCGCCTGGACGCTGCGAACCTTGAGTGCCATAACGACCGCGGCCAGTCCGAGGAGCAGGATCGAAACGCGGATCAGGCGCTTCATCTGCCGCGTCGAGAGATCAGGCCAGATCAGGCGGCGGAAGCAGTTCCAACTGAGCATCGAGGCCGCAGAAAGGACCGAGGAGCTGAAGCTCGAAGTAACCGCGGCGATGATCGCGCCGAGACCGAGCAGGGCCACCAGCCACGGCGTCGCGTGCTGAAACATCATCGGCATCGCATGGGACGGGTTCTCCGTCAGGCGGCCGAGCAGCGCGGCGGGCCAGTCATATTTGAAAGCCGCCAGGCCGATCAGCATCGGGGGAACCGTCAGAGCCATCGTCAGCAGTCCGGCGGAGACCGAATGCAGGCGCGCCTTCTCAGGCGTCTGACACGAGAGGACCCGCTGAAAGTAGCAGTTCCACGGGATTCCGCCGAAGGTCAGCATGAGACTGACGTCCCACCAGCTGACGATAGTCTGCGATGACCAGAATCCACCGGCCGCGACCGGCGGAAAGATCCAGCCTCTGCCGGGACGCGCGGCAAGGTATGAGCTGAAGCTCTGATCCAGTCCGCCCGCGGCGGAAAGAATGAAGGGGATCGCCACAGCCAGCCCGATCATCACGAGACAAAGCTGGACCGCGTCGGTCCAGGCCACGGACCACATTCCCCCGGCGATAGTGTAGATGATCACGACCGCGGCCGAGATCCAGATTGCGACCGTCAGGTTCATCCCCGTGGCGACGCCGATCGTCGAACCGATGGCGACCAGCAGTTCTCCGCTCCAGAAGATCTCTCCCAGAACCGCCGGGATGAAGAGCACGGCGGCCCATGCCTTGCCGAACCTCGCCTCGAATGGATCGATCAGCGTGGTGAACTCGAAGCGGCGCATCCGCCCGGCGAAGACCAGACCGCCGATGATCAGGCTCAGCCCGAAACAGATCCCGCCCTGCATCCCGAGCGTGATGCTCGAACTGTAGGTCCCTTCGGCGGTGCCGAGCAGATATCCGCCGTCGACCCAGGTCGCCGTCATGGTCATCGTCGCCAGCCAGAGCGGCATCGCGCGACCGGCCACCAGGAAGTCATCCGTCGAACCATGGCGGTTCAAGCGGGCCGAAGCGACCCCGATCGCCAGAAAGACCGCGAAGATGATGATCAGTGAAATCATATTTTCTTCGCGGCCGGTCCGCTTCTGAGCCTCCTGATATCGGTGAGCAGACTCGAGATCCGCTCGACCTCCGGCCCCGACAGGCCGGCATCGCTGAATCGAGTCCGCTGGTAGAGGCGGGTGATCTCGTCGACGGCCGGATTGCCGACGCGCGCCGCGAACTCGAGCGGCGTCTGGTCGGGCGTTCGCCGGTACCCGCCCCGTTCCAGCGTCCGCAGCATCTCATCATAAAAGACAGCCGCCGGATGCATCCGGCCGCGCTTCATCCGCCGGCGCCACGATCCGCGATACCTGATCCAGGCGACGCCTGCCGCCGCAAGAGTCAGGCCGATTGCGATCGCCGCGGGCCACACCGCGCCGATCCTCTGAGCGATTCCCGGACGCCGCTCGCGCTCGCTGACGGTCGGATCGATCGCCTCCTCGGCCGATATCCAGTCATCGATCCGGTGCGCCAGATCCGAGACCCACTCGAACCAGCGCATCGAGGCATTCCGCTGCTGTGCCGAAAACCAGCGCTGAAATCCATGTGCAATCGTTATCTGCTTGCCGGTGTCGAATCCGATCACGTGCTCGAGCCAGAACATCTCGACCGACTCGCGATACTTTCTCAGCGCGGCCATCCACCCGTCGCCGTAGCTGCTCAGGCCGTCCGGCGGCGTCGGATCGAAGGCCACCCAGCCGTGCGACGGGAAGTACACCTCGACCCACGAATGCGCGTCTGACTGACGGACGGTGTAGACATCGGCCGATTCATTGTATTCGCCCGTCTGAAAACCGTTGACCAGCCGGGCCGGTAT
>CALBSU010000220.1 GCA_937967285.1 uncultured Acidobacteriota bacterium | reverse complement strand
GAGAGGACGAAGGCGGCCGGCGGGAGCTCTTTTTCGAGGACCGTCGCCGACGTGGTCAGCGTGTAGCCGCCGGAGGTCCTGTCGGAGCCGAGCGTGGCGAGCACGGACGGCGGCAGGCTGGGCATGACTTCGCTTCTGATGACCGCGCCTTTCTCGGCGCGCTGCAGCCTGACGTAGAGCCTGTCGGATTTGCGGACCCGGTTCATCTCGCGGACGACCTGGTCGAGCGATTCGGCATTGACTCCGGCGCGCGGCTCTGAGGCCTGCAGCGCTCCGCCGTCGCCGACGACGACCTGAAGCTGGCCCGGCGCGACATCCTTCGGAATCTCGATCGCGATCCGTTCGACGTACTCGCTTCCGCCCTCGGTCCGCGCGAAGGCCTGAATCTCGATCTTCTCGCCCGGCCGGACGTCCGTCCGGTTGATCCACAGCCGGTCGAGCTTGCCGGTGTTGCGGTCATCGACGGAGGTGATGTCGTAGCTCAGCTTCTCGAACTCGAGATCCTTGAAACCAGTATTGAAGAGTGCGCTGATCGGCTGCGTCACGGCGAAGGCCGCCGCCAGCGGCGCGTTGAGCGAGAGCGAAAGCCTGTTTTCGAGGTTGATCGGCTGCTGGCCGCGGAGCTTGATCATCGAACTGAGCTGGAGCGTCGAATCGCCGATCACGCGCTCGGTCGATGAGAGCGCCGCGATGAGCGTGGTCTGAAGCAGGATCGGCGAGAGGAACCGGTCGATCACCATGTCGAATTTGTACGATCGCTTCTCGCCGAGGCTGGTCCGGACGTTGATCTCGACCGGCAGCATCTTCGGCGCGCGGCCGAGTTCGCCGAAGATCCCCGGCGAACGATCGCCGGTCATCGCTCCGACCATGGCCGTCGGATAACTGAGCTTGAACGAAGTGGCGATCGACGACATAACCGTCACGACCTCGCCCTCGTGCATCGGAAAGTCCGAGACGCCGAGCTGCAGGAACGGATGGCCGAAGGCATAGATCCGGTTGCCGTCGCGATAGGTCACCGTGCCGGCCGCCGCCAGCGAATAATCGCCTCTGACCAGCGGCACGACGATCGTCGATCCGGGCTTGAGCGTGTTGGCGTCAGCCTGCTTGAGATCGGTGATCTCGACCGCGCCGGCCACTCCCGCGACAGGCGAGAAGCCGAGCGATCTGAAGACGGGCGCGAACCTCGAGACGACATCCGGCGGGACTCCCGTAATCGCCAGCGGCGTCGAGATCGGCACCAGCACCTGACCGCCCGACGGCGCCGCCACCGACTGCGCGCCGGTCGTCGCGCCCGATGTCATCCGGGCCACGAAGTCAGCGAACTCGCGCGAATTCTCGTTGAAGGCGATCTCCGAGAACGAGACGGGCCGAGGCTTACCGAGATCCTTCCTCTCCGGCGTCTGTTTGTTTTCAAAGACCTCGATCATATGCTGGATCGGCGTGATTCCGGCGATCGGGTCCTTCGAGAACTGATAGCTGAAGGCGACCGCGCCGAGCAGTTTGCCGTCGATGTAGACCGGAGACCCGCTCATCCCCTGAAAGACGCCGGTGTGATCCGTCTCGGCTCCGAGCAGCTTCGACAGCACGGCGTTCTGCTGCGGGTTCGGAAACCCCTTCAACACGCCGAGTATCTCGAGCTCGAAGGGTTTCGGCTCGCTGCCCACGAAGACGGTGTATCCGGTCGCCCGCATCCCCGGTTTGACCTGGTCGATGGGAAAGAATTCAGTCTTCTGTGTCGGGGCCTGGCCGATGACATCGATCGCCGCAAGCGCGACAAAAAGTAACAGGGTCGCCAATTGCCTCATTTATCCAATACCTCGTTGTACCTCGTTGTTGCAGTCTTTCTCCCAGCGTATCATGCGCCTCTAAGCCTGTCAGGCGGCGAGGAGGGTTGCCGCAAGGTCTCGACAGACCAGAACTATAGCACAGACGCCGCGTTCATGCGCGGACGGGGTCTCAGGGCAGAATATCATGCACGACGCTGATCGGATGATCCACGCCTTCGTTCAGGCGGGCGGTCGCAGCTCGCGGATGGGAAGCGATAAATCGTGGGTCGAGTTCGCCGGCCGGCCGATGATCGAATCGGTCCTTTCGACGGTCGGAGACCTCGCCGTGAGAACTTCCATCATTATTAATAGCGGGAATCCGCTGGCGGAGAGGTATCGCCGGACGGCCGCGGAGCGCGGCGCCGCGCTCCTCTTCGACCTGCACGACCACCGTGGGCCGCTCGGAGGCATCGACACCGCGCTGAGGAACTGTCGCGCAGGAGAGACGGCGCTCATCGTCGCCTGCGACCTGCCCCGCCTGAGCACCGGTCTCCTGCGCCTGCTGGCGGAGATTCACTTCGCCGAGCGGAACGACGTGACGGCCCCGGCCGACGCCGAGGGCAGAATCCAGATGCTGGCCGGTTACTACTCGACGACCTGCCTCGTACCGGTCGAGCGAATGCTGGCGGCAGACGTCCTCAAAGTCGATCGGCTATGCCGGGAGGTGAGATGTCGCCGCGTCGAGTTCGCGGAATACCGGCATCTGCCGGATGCCCCTTCCCTGCTCGAAAACATCAATTCACTTTGAGCCACTGGGAGCGCCTTGGAGTGCCGAGCGCCTGCTCGGCCTTCCCGGCTTGCCGAGCAGGGGCTCGGCGCTCCCGGGCGTTCCCGGACGCTCCCAGGCGTTCCCGGGCTACTTGCCCATGCCCGTCCGATTATCTACAATCTGAGTTTCTGTCTACGAGCTGAAATTTTTCTATTTTGTACCATATGGCTATCAGTCAGATAACGGTCCGTGGAGCGCGGCAGCACAACCTGAAGAACATCAGCCTGGAGATCCCGCGCAACCGGTTGACGGTGATCACGGGTTTGAGCGGGTCGGGAAAATCATCCCTCGCGTTCGACACGATCTACGCCGAGGGTCAGCGAAGGTACGTCGAGTCGCTCTCGGCCTACGCGCGTCAGTTCCTCGAACAGCTCGAGAAGCCGGATGTGGACGCGGTCGAGGGGCTCTCGCCGGCGATCTCGATCGAACAGAAGACGACCAGCCGGAGTCCGCGATCGACGGTCGGGACTGTGACGGAGATCTACGACTACATGCGGCTGCTCTTTTCGTCGATCGGGCAGCCGCACTGCCACAACTGCGGGCGTCCGGTCTCGCGCCAGTCGGTCGAGCAGATCATCCAGAACATTCTGGGTCTGCCGGAGGGCGAGCGGGTGATGGTGCTGGCGCCGATCGTGCGCGGACGGAAGGGCGAATTCCGGAAGGAGATCGACCGGCTGCAGAAGAGCGGTTTCATGCGGGCGCGAATCGACGGAGAGCTGCGGGCCCTGGACGAGGAGATCTCGCTCGACAAGCGGCGCAATCACACGATCGAGGTGGTGGTCGACCGGCTGCTGATCAAGGAGGGCATCCTGCAGCGGCTGGAGGAGTCCGTCAGGACGGCCACCCGGCTGACCGACGGCGTGGTGGTCGTTTCGATCGTCGACGGCGAGGAGCACCTCTACTCCGAGAAGATGGCCTGCGTCGACTGCGGAATCTCGATACCGCAGCTCGAACCGCGATCTTTCTCGTTCAACTCGGCATACGGCGCCTGCCGCGAGTGCAACGGCCTCGGGACGCGGCTCGAGATCGATCCGGCGAAAGTTGTCGTCGACGACGCGGTCCCGATCGGGAAAATGCGCTTCACCGGAGACGCGGACAAGGCGACCGACACCTACCTGCGGGAAGCGCTGCTGGCCGTCGCGCGCGCCTACGGCGTGGACGAGAAGACGACTTTCGCCAAACTTCCCAAAAAAGTCCGCGATGCTTTCTTCTTCGGCGCGAAGGAGAAGATCGAGTTTCGATACGGCGAATACAAATACAAGGCCGAATGGAAGGGCGCGACGTCGTTCCTGCTCGACATCGTGGAGCGAATGCAGGAGGAGGGCAGCAAACGGGGCGAGAAGTCCCGCGAGGCGCTCGAGAATCTGATCTCGCCCGTCACCTGCCGCGGATGCAAGGGGCACCGGCTGCGACCGGAATCGCTGGCGGTCAGGATCGCCGGCAGATCGATCGCGGAGTATACGGCCATGCCGATAAACGAATCGGTGCTGGCCTTCGGACTGATCGAGCTGACGAAGCGGGAGGAGCTCATCGCCGGCCGCGTGCTGAAGGAGATCCGCGACCGGCTCAACTTCCTCGAATCGGTCGGGCTCGGCTATCTGACGCTCGAACGGCCGGCCTCGACGCTCTCCGGCGGCGAGGGGCAGCGGATCCGGCTCGCCACGCAGATCGGATCGCAGTTGCGCGGCGTGCTCTATGTGCTCGACGAGCCGTCGATCGGCCTCCACCCGCGGGACAACGAGCGGCTGCTCGAGACGCTCGCCCAGTTGCGCGACATCGGCAATACGGTTCTGGTCGTCGAGCATGACGAGGAGACGATCCGCCGCGCCGATTACGTGGTCGATCTGGGACCGGGCGCCGGGCTTCACGGAGGCGAGGTGGTGGCCAGCGGGACTCCGGACCAGATCGCGCGGGTGAGCGAGTCGGTCACCGGCCGCTACATCTCCGGCTCCGAACGGATCGAGATCCCCGAGACGCGCCGCTCGCCCAACGGCAAGGCGATCACCATCAAGGGCGCCGCCGCCAACAATCTGAAGTCGATCGACGTTTCGTTCCCGCTCGGCGTTCTGACCGTCGTGACGGGAGTTTCCGGCTCGGGCAAGTCGACGCTCGTCGACGATATCCTCTACAGATCGCTGGCCAGGAAGATCTACCGCAGTCTGGCCGAACCCGGAGCGCACGATTCGATCGAAGGGCTCGAGCACGTCGACAAAATCATCGAGATCGATCAGTCGCCGATCGGACGCACGCCGCGCTCGAATCCGGCGACCTACACCGGACTCTTCACTCCGATCCGCGAACTTTACGCCATGCTGCCCGAAAGCCGTGAGCGCGGCTACAAGCCCGGCCGCTTCTCGTTCAACGTCAAGGGCGGGCGCTGCGAGGCCTGCCAGGGCGACGGGCTCAAGCGGATCGAGATGAACTTCCTGCCCGATGTCTACGTCACATGCGAGGTCTGCCGCGGGCAGCGCTACAACCGCGAGACGCTCGACGTCCGGTACCAGGGCAAGAACATCGCGCAGCTTCTCGACACCTCAGTCGAGGAGGCGCTGACTCTGCTCGAGAATCATCCGCAGATCAAACAGAAGATTCAGACGCTCAACGAGGTCGGTCTCGGATACATCAATCTGGGCCAGTCGGCGACGACGCTCTCGGGCGGCGAGGCGCAGCGGATCAAACTGGCCAGAGAGCTCTCGCGCCGGGCAACGGGCCGGACGATCTACATTCTGGACGAGCCGACCACCGGACTCCATTTCGAGGACGTCCGGAAGCTGCTCGATGTCCTCCAGCGGCTGGTCGATATGGGCAACTCTGTGATCATCATCGAGCACAACCTCGACATCATCAAAGCGGCCGACTGGATCATCGATCTCGGCCCGGAGGGCGGCGACGCCGGCGGGCGCGTGGTCGCAGAGGGAACTCCGGAGACCGTCGCGAAGAACAAAAAGTCCTACACCGGACAGGCGTTGAAAAAGATAATGGATTAGTTCCGGAGTGCGGCGCCCGCGGGCGCCGCTTTCCGATGACAGCGGCG
>CALBSU010000219.1 GCA_937967285.1 uncultured Acidobacteriota bacterium | reverse complement strand
TTTTGAAGTGGTCTTATGCCCCGAAATTTCCTGTAGCAGAACAAGATTGTTCAAAATTATCCTGTAAATCCTGATAAGTCCTGTCGAAAAAAATCCTCCTCTTCAGGCTGATCAGTTACCACAACATGCAAGAGGGACGGAGATGCACGATATCATCAGGAAAAAGGAGCAGGCCGCCAGGGTATCCGCCGAAGAAGAGCGACTGGCCGAATCGCGCGCAAGGCTCAGGCACTGGAAGCGATGGGGCCCCTATCTGAGCGAACGATCCTGGGGAACGGTCCGCGAGGACTACTCGACTCACGGCACGGCCTGGGACTACTTTCCGCACGAACACGCGATCTCGAAAGCCTATCGCTGGGGCGAGGACGGCCTGGGCGGCATCAGCGACCGCCGGCAGAACATTTGCTTCGCGCTCTCGCTCTGGAACGGCCATGATCCGATCCTCAAGGAACGGCTTTTCGGACTGACAGGCTCCCAGGGCAACCACGGCGAGGACGTCAAGGAATATTACTTCTACCTCGATTCGACGCCGACTCATTCGTACATGAAGTTCCTCTACAAGTACCCGCAGGCGGAGTTTCCATACGCCCGCCTGGTCGAGGAGAACCGCTCCCGCAGCCGACGGGACCTCGAGTTCGAGCTTCTGGACACGGGAGTCTTCGACGACGACAGGTATTTCGACGTCTTCATCGAATACGCCAAGGAGTCGCCCGAGGATATTCTGATCAAAGTCACGGCCGTCAACCGGGGCCCAGAGGAAGCGACGCTCGATCTGCTGCCGACGATCTGGTTCCGCAACACCTGGAGCTGGGGATCGGACATCCGGAAACCGCGGATGAAAGCGGCGACGACCGACAAGGGCTCAGTCGCGATCGATCTGACGCATAACAGCGATCCCGCGCGTCGCCTGTTCTGCGAAGGCGCGCCGGCCCTGCTCTTCACCGAGAACGAGACGAACAGTCTGAAGCTCTACGGCGCTGAGACCGACGGCAGCTATTTCAAGGACGGGATCAACGACTATCTGGTGCATGGAAATCCCGAGGCAGTCAATCCGGACTTGAGAGGCACCAGGGCATCGGCCCACTACCGCCTGAGGCTGGGTCCCGGAGAGAGCCGGACCGTTCGCCTGCGACTGACCGACGATCCGTCGATCGGGCGCCCGTTCGGATCATCCTTCGACCGGACATTCGAACGCCGGATCGCCGAGGCCGACGAATTCTACGGAAAACTGGCGCCGGAAAATCTCTCGGAGGATGCGCGCCGGGTGCAGCGGCAGGCCTTCGCGGGGCTGCTCTGGAGCAAGCAGTTCTACTACTACGATCTCAACCGCTGGCTCAAGGGCGATCCGGGTCAACCCGACCCGCCGGCAAAGCGGAAGAACGGACGCAACAGCGACTGGTCCCACCTCTTCAATGCCGACGTCATCTCGATGCCCGATAAGTGGGAATATCCGTGGTATGCCGCGTGGGATCTGGCGTTTCACTGCATTCCGCTGGCCGTGGTCGATCCGGATTTCGCGAAGGAGCAGCTGATTCTGCTGCTGCGCGAGTGGTACATGCATCCGAACGGACAGCTTCCCGCCTACGAGTGGGCCTTCGGCGA
>CALBSU010000218.1 GCA_937967285.1 uncultured Acidobacteriota bacterium | reverse complement strand
GATATTGATGCTTACCTGGCTGGCCGGAGCCGCCGGAGCGCAGGGCACGGGAAGTCTGAAAGGGACCGTGACGCTGGAGGAGACGGGGCTGCCACTCCACAACGTCGTGCTGGTGATCTCGCAGTTGAGGCTGCAGACTATCACCGACGAGGAGGGTCGATACGAGTTCAAACAGGTTCCGCCGGGAACCTACACTCTGATCGCACGGCTGGACCGGATGCCGGACCTGGTTCAAAGGATCGAGATCACGGACGGACCGGTGACGATGATCGATTTCAAGCTCAAGCTGAGCGGAGTCCGCGACCAGGTGACGGTCAGCGCGACCGGCGTCGAACAGAGCGCGGCGGAATCGTTCCAGAGCACGAACTCGATCGACGCGATACAGCTGATTCAGAAGGACACCGCCTCGCTCGGAGAAGCGCTCGAATACGAAGCCGGCGTCTCGAAGAGGAGTCTCGGACCGGGATCGTCGCGTCCCGTCATCCGCGGCTTCGACGGCGACCGCGTGCTGATCACTCAGGACGGCATCCGGACCGGCTCGCTCTCGTATGCCTCGGGCGATCACGGCGAACCGATCAACATGCTCTCGATCGAGCGAGTCGAGGTGGTCCGCGGACCGGCGACGCTGCTCTACGGCACAAGCGCCATCGGCGGCATGGTCAACGCCGTGACCGGACATGAATATCCCCACAAGGGGCTGCGCGGGTTCTTCTCGGGCAAGGGCGGAACGACCAACAACCTCGGCGGCGCGTCGGCCGGCCTGGAATTCGGGACCGCCAACTGGCTCGTCTGGGGCAACGGCGGAGGTCAGCGGACCAGCGATTACAACACCCCGATCGGCGAAGTCCTCAACTCGAAGACACGCAACTGGGACATCTCGAGCGGCGGCGGATATTACGGCGAGAAGGGCTGGTTCAGCGCCGGCTACGGCCTGAACAAGTTCCGCTACGGCATCCCTGTCGAGGCCGACGACGACGAGGAGCTCGAGATCGCCGCCTTCAATTCCGGCAAGGGGATCAACAGGATCGTCGCGGCCGCTGCCGGCGGCGAGGAGGGCGAGCTGGCCGACCTGGACATGCGCCGCCACAACCTGCGCGTCAACGGAGGCCTGAGGAACCTCGAAGGTGCGATCTCTTCGCTTCAGATGACCTTCGATTTCTCCGACTACAAGCACCAGGAGATCGTCGAGGATGAGGTCGAAACGACCTTCTTCAACAAGACATATTCGTATCGCGCGGTTGCCGAGCAGCAGCGATACGGCAGGCTGACCGGCAGTTTCGGGATCTCGGGATTCATCAGGGATTTCGAGACGGTCGGGGACGAGGCGCTGGCGCCGCCGACCCGGCAGAACTCATTCGCCGCCTTCGCACTCGAGACGATCGATCTGGAGCGGGTCGCTTTCCAGTTCGGCGGTCGCATCGAACGCAACAGCTACGATGTCGATCCGGCTTCGGGCCTGCGAAACCGTTCGTTCACAGGGTTCTCGGGATCGGCTGGAATTCGCGTTCCGCTCTGGACGGGCGGATCGGTCTCCGCCAACTACGCCCATTCGTATCGCGCGCCGTCGCTCGACGAGCTCTACAACAACGGGCCGCATCCCGGCAACCTGACCTTCGAGATCGGCAATGTCGATCTCAACCGCGAACGGGGCGACGGACTCGATCTTTCGCTGCGCCACCAGTCCGACAGGTTCCGCGCGGAGCTCAACTACTTCTACTATCGACTGAGGGATTTCATCTTTCTCGCCCCGACCGGCGATTTCGATGACGGGCTCCCGGTCGCGGAGTATCTGCAGGGCGACAGCCGCTTCACCGGAGTCGAAGCGAACGCGGACATCGGCCTGCATCCGAATTTCTGGCTGCGCACCGGCCTGGATTACGTCAACGCCGAACTGACCGCGACTTCCACGCCGCTGATCCGCATCCCGCCCCTGCGCGGCCGGATCGGACTCGACTTTCAGAAGAACGGGTTCCGTCTCTACCCTGAACTGATCATGGCTCAAAATCAGGACCGCGTCTTCATCAACGAGGAACCGACGGCCGGCTACGGCTTCGTCAACCTGACCGGCTCCTACACGCTGACACGTCAGCACGCGGCCCATATCTTCGGATTCACCGCCTTCAACCTGAATGACAGGCTCTACCGGAACCACCTCTCATTCATCAAGGAGTTCGCTCCGGAAATCGGCCGCGGAATCCGGTTCAACTATACGGTCAGATTCTTTTAAAAAGTAGAAAGTAGAAAGTAGAAAGTAGAAAGTAGAAAGGGCCACGCAGGGGCGTGGCCCAGGTTCCGGTTTCGGGACGCTTTTCTATTTTCCTTTCTACTTTCTACATTCTACTTTCTACTTATTTAAGGAATCCCTGATATTTTCGAGCAAGCCGCGGGTATCGGAGAATCTCTCGCCGGTCGATGAGAGCATCTCGATGATGAAATTGAACTGCCCGCGGACGGTATCGAGGTCCTCTCGACTTGCCCTCTCTTTGAGCGCGAAGTTGTACTTCTCGATGAGCGCGCGCGCCGTTCTTGGAGTCAGCGTCTCCCCGATCAGGTGATAGAAGAGCTCCGCATCGGGATGGTATATCCGGTACCAGATATTATCCGACCGGGAGGTTCCGGCGGCGAGTTCCCTGATACTTTCGATCTCGGCCTTCATCAGTTTGTCCTGTCCGGCAGATTTGGCGCTCTTACGTTTTCCCTGCGAGAGATAGTCTGCGATGTAACGGCAGGTCAGCCAGTTGAGTCCGGGGTAGGGATCCGGTTGACCGCCCGTCGTGGCGGAGAGTTCGTAAGCCTGGTGGTAGAAATCCTCTGCCTGGCGAATCAGGCCGAGACGATTCTTCTCGTCGATCCGGGCCCAGTTCTTGTAGAGGCTGGCGGAGATCGAGAGCAGCTCGGGCGTGCTCGTGATTGCGCGCAGAGCATCGAGCAGGGCCTCGGCCTCCTGAAGCAGTTCGATCGATAAGGCTTCTGTTTTTGCCTTCTCCCGGGCCGATCCTGATTTCGCCTTTTTGGCCAGAATCCTTCCGTACTTGGCGAGCATATTGGCGAACTGCTGGAGGCTGTAGAGGGTTATTCTGCCTTCGTTGTCGCGAACGGCCCGGCGGTAGGCATCTATTCCCTTCTCGAATTCTCCGAGTGAAATCCAGGCTTCTCCGAAGAGGCTGAGCAGCTCGCCGTCCGCCCAGATGGGCGGCAGGCTTCGCTCGACGTCTCCGAGCTGATTTCGGAGCAGTCCCATCGCTTCGCTGTCGGAGAATCCCGACTGCCGGATGATATTGCGGATCTGATTGCGATACTCGCGCTTCGATCTGGGCAGCGGCTCCTCGGTGTAGCGGGTGACTCCTCCGCCGAGGTTGTTGAGCCTGAAATCCGGATTGCCGTAGCACTGATAGGCGCCCCAGGTATTGCTTGTCCGGTGAAGTTCCCAGGTCCGCTTGCGGGCGGCGAGGATCGAGTCTCCGAAGGTTTCGTTGCGGAGCAGATTGTCGTAGAAGGTCTCGGCGAAAGTTAGCGCGGCCGCGTCGTCGACCGCCCAGCCGGCGGCGACGACGGCCTTGACTCCCATGCTGATCAGTTCCTGCGAGATGCTGGCAGCCAGTTTGTTGGAACTTTCGACCTTGTTGTCCTTGCTCTCCTGCGGCGGGGTCGGGGCGTCGACCTTGCCCAGATGGCAGCAGTTGATGAAGACGAAATCGGGAACGACACGCATCTGACGGAATTCGGCCGAACTGAGCCACATCCCGTCACCGAGGACCATCCCGCTGTTGACGGGATGGTCCGGATCGTAATGACCGTGGCCGGCCAGGTGGATGATCCGATAATCGCGTTCGAAGATGGTGCTGATGATCGGGAGCGGCCCGCTGTTGATCAGCGAGGTGACGTCGAAACTCGAGCCAAGCGTTCCGGCCGCCATCTCAGCCTCTGCCCGCGCTCCGTCGAGCTGAACGAACCGCTTGTCGTTGAGGATCGGATCCCCGACGATCAGAGCGTTGCGCCCCTTGGCCGACTGCGGATTCTGGCGGTACTGACCGGTCACGAGCTGCCTGATGATCCCGCGATCGCAGGCCAGCGGCCTGACGCCCGAGCGACCGCGCGCCGCCATCAGCTCCCAGGGATAATTGGCCGCCTCGCTGTCGACGACCAGCAGGATGTTGCCCTGTGAGACCAGTTGATCCTTGTAGACATTGGGAACCATCAGCTCGAAGAGCGTCGAACTGAGCTTCTCGTCGTAAAACGGTTTGGTGATGGCATTGCTGATGAAGCTGTCGACCAGGCGGCGTTGAGAGACCTGTTCCTCCTCCTCTGCCCGCGCCCGATCGGTCAGGATGGTGAAGCGCAGCTTCCTCTCTGAAACGTCAACGCCGGCATCCGTGTCCGCCACTGAGACCTTGACCCGCCGCCACCAGCCCGACGAGTACTGATCGGCCGGGCGCTGCGGCAGCCGGGCGCTGAGCATTCGCAGGTAAGGCGGGACAAGTTCGAGCAGCTCATTGGCCGCCAGTTCGACCGGCGGCCGCTCGACCAGTCGAGCCACGGAATTGATCGCCTCGGTGGCGATATCCTCGTACAATTCGATGATCTCGATCGCATCGATCCTGACCTTGTCCCACAGACCCTGGGCCTGAAGCGACTTGTTGGCCAGCAGAGCTCCCTGAATGATCGCGCTGACCGATGACTGCACCGTCACCTGTCCGCTGCTGTAGCTTCCCAGAAGCAGCGAGCTGAATCCCGCCGAGACCCAGCCATCAGAAGTGTTTGAACGGGCGTCATTGAGAACCCGCAGCGCATTGCGCAGGGCGGCGGCCGTAACGCCGGAGCGAACCTTCTCCGGCGTGATCTCGCCCATTTCGCCGAACCCGATGACCATCGCGCCGGGCAACCCCGGTTTGTGATTTCTCAGGATTTCGAGCGTCCCGTCCTCGCCCGGATAGATTCCCATCTGGAAGAGTTGCGAAAGCTGGTTATCGAGCTGATTGTCGATCACCCTCTCGGCGCCGGTGATGACGTCGCCCTTGTAATGGCCGACGGCAATCGGATACCGGGCCTCGCGGAGGTGCCCGTTTGCGACTGAAATCTGAATCGTATGCGGCTCTTCGATGCGGATCCGTTTCCGGCTCTGGCCGAGTGCGGCCGCGATCAGATCATCGCTGTCCGGAAACTCCTGCGGCACCTCTTCGGTCAGCGTGTGTTCGGTCGGCACGCCGCGGCGAACCCTCGGCGCTCTCGACAACCTCTCGGTTTTGCCCTGATCGAGCAGGTCGACCAGCGCCGGAAAAGACGGCGAATGATCGGCCAGATCGCCGTGCTGCGCGTCGGAATACCATGTGGCGACGCCCTCGATCAGCCCCATCTTGTAAGTGACGCGGCCATCTCCGTCGGTCGTGCCCGCGAAGACGAGCTTTCCGTTCTCCATCTTCAGCCCCGACGGAGTGCTGGGCGCGGTCCCGGCGACGTAGAACATACGTTCGCGGTCGATCGCTCCCCTCATATCCTTCCGCAGGTTGCGCGCGGCGGTGAGCGAGGCATCGGTCGGCCGTTCGATATCCTTCAGACCGTTCCAGTATCCGGATTCGAGCATCTCCTCGGGCAGCATCTCGAGGATTCCAGGATAGTCGCGAATGATCCTGATCAGGTCCTTACTGTCGTTACGCAGATCAAGCAGCGCCAGCATCTTGAGCATCTTCTCGCGGCCCGCAAGCAGTTGCGGAATGACGAAAGACCCCTCGCTCGGCGTGCCGAGAAGAACGACGCGGGCATCCCTCGAACAGAGTTCTTTCCAGACGTCCCCGTGAAGCGCGATCATCGCCCGCATAACCAGACCGCCCATCGAGTGGGCGACGAAACGAATGCTCCGGCGGTGCGACTTGAGCTGCCGGCTCACCTCATCGGCAAGCAGTGCGGCCGAGTCCCTGACGGAGAGCCTCCAGTCGTAAGGAAACGGGATCACCTGATATCTGAAACCGAGAAAGTCGATCAGCCGTTCATACGCGCTCGGCACCAGAGCTTCAGGCGTCACCCGGGAGCCATACTTCAACCTGCCCATCTTGCCCAGCGCAAGCGACACCGGATCGAGCCAGATCCGGTCGTCTCCAACCTTGAGATGCGTTCCCATGATCCCGGGCAGTACGAAGACCACCGGAAGATCCTGCGTTTGGGCGGCCCGATCCGCCCGGACCGGGGCCTGATAATCTTTCGCCGGCTTGATCTCGGTGAAACCCAGCCTCTCGGCGGTTCCCGCCCCCGCGTCGGCCGAAGTCAGCCAGCCGGCCAGCCTGGAACGCGTGTTGTGGTTCTTGAAGTAGCTGAAATGGCTGACCTCCGCCCCCTTGTCGAAATAGATGAAAGCGTTCTGGTCGCGCTTCATCCCTCCGGACATGGCGGCCGTGTTGACCACCAGGTCGTGGTCCTCACGGTAGTAGACGTCCGTCATGAAGATCTTCAGGCGGTCGAGCAGATCTCCGCCCTCGATATCGCCGCTGATTACCGCCAGTCCCGCGCTGGTCTGCAGATCGAGCGCATTGAGCATGTAGACGAGCGGCGATGTCGGCAGCATCGCCTCGATCCCCGGCAGAACCTCTGGATCGGTCCTCCGCTTGGCCAGCTCCAGCAGAATGGCCTTGACGAACTTGTAGGTCGGACTGGCCTTGAGCCACGGAATCAGGCCGATCACGTTGAGGATCGATGAGAGATAGAGGTCGAGTCTGCCGGAGAGTAGCGTCGTTCCGCGCGCCGGACAGGCGACCCTGACGAACTTTTCGACCTGAATCCTCTTACCGACGAGCGCTTCGATCAGCGCCGCCAGTTGTTTGATCTCTTCCTTGCGCCCGCCCTTCTCGAAGGGCTTGCTCAGCAGGTCGAGCAGGTCTTTTGCACGTGCCGGGTCGCCGAGCGCGTCGACCATCCCGAGGCAGAGCAGTTCTCCGACCAGGCCGCCACGCGAATGGGAGACGAGATGCAGCCTCGTTCCGTCGGGGAGATTCTCGACCGCCTGCAGAGCATTGAGGAACGGCGATTCGGTGAACGTCCGATGCTCGAAACCGAGTATCCGGTCGTTGTAGAAGGTTTTGAGCGAATTCCACTCGGGCGAATTTTCGAGTCCCAGCTTGTCGAAGCTGTGCATCGCCCCGAGCCGGCTGAAGCTGCCAGTCGAGGTCGAAGCCGTCCCGTGCAGGAAGAGCAGCCACGGCGCTTTATTGTCCAGATCCTTGCGGCCGACCTTTTCGCCGAGAAGCTGCGGATCGGTGAATCGATACAACCCCGGACCGCCCGGATTGAGCTTGTCCTCGAAATAACCCGCGATCCTGAGCGCCGCCTTGTCGGCAGCCAGTCCGACGGTCATGTCCTTGATCTCGTCGGCGATCTTCGATTCGATCTCATCAGGCAGCTTCGTCCTGATCAGCTTGAGAGCCTTGACGCCGAGGTCGGTCAGCAGCCCTCTGGTCGCACCTTCCTGACGAAGCATCGACGGCAGCGCCAGCTCGCGCGAAGCGCCGCGCTTGAGCCCAGTCTGTTCGAGGTCCTCGCGGAGCTGCGCCACCGAGACCCACTGCCTTGCCCCGTTGTCGAACTCGATCTCGACGATGTCGTCGTCCTCGGCGTTGTCGAGGACGACCGCTTCCTCCGACGCCGTCCCCCGCTGCCGGACATCCACCTCGCTGGCGGCTACGATATCGACATCCAGAAAGCCATCCAGCTCATCCTGAAGCTGCGCTTCCATCTTCGGCTTATCCTGGACCTGATGTCCGGGAAGAATCATTCTGGTAGTCATTCGATCCTCCAATCAGCGGAGCAGTTATTTGCGTGCGAGATAGAACATCCGCCCGTCGTTGAGCGTGAAGCCGAATTCCCTTCTCGCGTCGTAGGTTCTGACCCGGTGAAATCCCGCCTCGGCCAGCGCCCGCAGCACTTCTCGAGTTTCGTGATAGCGCTGATGGAGCGAGATGTCCGACCGGCGCCAGACATCGCCGTCAAGGCGAAACATCGTAACATCGTAGCGCTTGAGCTTTTCCCCGGGATCATACACCGCATTGACGATGCAGGCATGGTCGTCTCCGACCATATTGATCGAGTTGCCCTGGGATTCCAACTCCTCCTCCAGATTGAGATCGAAGAAGAAGATCCCGTCGGCCTCGAGCGCGTCGTTGACATTGCGGAAGACGCGACCGAGATCGTCGATCGTCATCAGGTGGTTGAGACTGTCGAACGGCGAGATGACGGCATCGAAACGATGGTCGAACCGGAAATCCCGAGCATCGCCCTGAATGAAGCATGCATCGGGAGCGTTCTGCCTGGCGAACCCGAGCATCGCTTCCGATCCGTCGAGTCCGGTCACCCGATAGCCTTTCTCGACAAGCCCGGCTGAGATCTGACCTGTTCCGCAGCAGAGATCGAGTATCCGCGCCTGATCGGGCAGATGCGGCAGCAGAACGATGTTCATTATCGCCAGCGCCGGCCGCGAAAATTCTCCGCCCCAGTACTTGTTGTAAAACCAGGCAAACTGGTCATAATCAGTGTAGATTTGATCGGGCATGCCAGACCGAGTTTACAGGTACGGATTTTCAGGAGCAATATTTAACAGGCATAATTCGGACACCGTTTGAAAAACAGCACCGTCAGGAGCGAGCGATGAAACTGCAGAACAAGGTTGCCGTCGTGACCGGCGGAGCGCACGGTATCGGCCGGGCGCTCTGCGAAAGATTCGCCGCCGAGGGCGCGCGCGGAGTCGTCGTTGCAGATGTCGATCTGGATGAGGCCCGCCGTGTGGCCGGGAGATTTAACGGACTCGCCGTCAAAACCGACGTCAGCCTCGAATCTGACGTCATCAATTTGAGAGATATCGCGCTCGAAACTTATGGCGAGATCGACCTCTTCTGCTCCAACGCGGGCATCGGCGGCATACCCGGCGGAGAAGAAGTCCCGGACGACGCGTGGCAGCGGATCTGGGAGATCAACGTCATGGGCCACATCTTCGCTGCCCGCGCGGTCATTCCGCATATGCTCGAACGGGGCGGCGGATACCTGCTCAACACGGCATCAGCGGCGGGGCTGCTGACGCAGATCGGCTCGGCTCCCTATTCAGTCACCAAGCACGCGGCCGTCGCCTTCGCCGAATGGCTCTCCATCACCTACGGTGACAGGGGAATCAAGGTCTCGTGCCTCTGCCCTCAGGGCGTCCGGACGCGAATGCTGACCGAGGCGGCCGAGAACGGCCCGAGCGCCTTCCTGCTCGAGAACGCGATCGCCGCCGACGACGTCGCTGAAGCCGTCATCCGCGGCCTCGAAGCCGAAAACTTTCTCATCCTCCCTCACCCGGAGGTCGGCACCTACTTTCAATACAAGGCGAACGATTACGACAGATGGCTCCGCGGTATGAGGAGACTGCAGGAGAAAGTAGGCGGTGGGCGGTGAGCACACTGACATTGATCCGACACGGACAGGCGCGGGCATTCGACAGGGAGAGTGACCGGTTGACCGAGACGGGCGAGGCGCAGGCGCGCGTTCTCGGCGAGTACTGGCTCAATCTCGGTGAGCGTTTCGACGAAGTCTACGCCGGCACTCTGACCCGGCAGATCAGGACGGCTGAGATCGCCGGTGAAAGTTTCGCTCGCGCCGGGGTCGCATGGCCGGGCATCGAAACTCGCCCGGAATTCAACGAATATGACGCAGACGGGTTGCTCAACAGGCTGGCGCCGGAGCTGGCTCGTCGCGACAGCCGTTTTCGCGCGCTGATCGACGATTTCGAGGCGAACCGTCAAGCGCCCGACAGGAACAGATATTTTCAGCACATGTTCGAATTCCTGACCGGGGTCTGGCAGTCCGGCAGCCTGGAGATCGACGGCGTCGAATCCTGGAGCGCATTCAGGGAACGCGTGTCGAGCGCAATCATCGGGATCATCGGCGCTGAAAAGGGCGGACGGAACGTGGCGGTCTTCACTTCGGGAGGCGTCATCGGCATGACCGTGCAGAAGGTTCTGGATGCGCCTGAAATGAAGGCGCTCGAGATCAACTGGCGGGTTCGCAACTGTTCGCTGACAGGTTTCATCTTCGGCCGGGGCAGGATCTCCCTCGATTCATTCAATCGCACCGACCACCTGGAGCCCGGCGGCCTGATCACATATCGTTAAATCATTCTAAAATCGATCAATTTGTGGAACGATGCGCCCTCCTCGTGAGCAGAGAAATAAGAGGCGTGCAGCCGATCATTGAAACGGCTATAATAATGATGCGAATTCTGGAGACAAGGAAGGACATCATGGTCGGATCAAACAAAACGAGGACGACGAATTACGGTATCGGCGACGAGATTTCATACGCTTTCGGCTCGGGCATCGCGTATGGCGAGATCGTCAGGTTGCTCGAGGGCGGCGCCGCCGTCGAGATTCAGTTCGAGGACGGGCGGAAAGAGATCAAGAAGTCGCGCGACGGAGCGCTGAGGCTGCTGCGGAGGGCTGCCGGCGCGAGCGAGGTCGAGGAGCAGCAAGGCGACCGGAACCGCGTTCGCGATTACGAAATCGACGAGGTGCGGCGCAGCGACCAGAAGAAGCGCTGGTAACCGGACTCAGAATCAGTGGAGGTAATAATGAGGAAGTTTTTGACGCCGGTCTTATTGCTGGCGGCGTTCGCGATGGTGAGCGTCCCCGCACTGGCACAGGATGATGAGCGCCCGGCCAGGGATATCAACATGGTCGTGGCCCAGGGCGCCGCGGCCCGCCTGTCCCTGCAGACGCAGCTCAGCTCGAAGATCAACGAGGTGGGCGATGAGGTGGTCGCGGTCCTCTACGAGGCCGTCAGAAGCGAGGACGGCAGAACAGCCATTCCGCGCGGCACCGAATTCATCGGCCGCGTGACCCAGGTCCAGGCGGCGAAACGCCCGCAGCGCGAGGCGAGCATGACGATCGTCTTCGAGACCATGCGGATGTCTTACGGAACCGAGAAGATATCGACCGTCGTCACAGCTATCGACGATTACGGAAACGATGAAAAAATGAAGGCCAAGAACGACGAAGGCAAGGTCGGGGCTGGCCGGAGCGGAGGCCGCACGGCGCGTAACGCCGGCCTCGGCGGTGGGCTCGGAACCCTCGGCGGCATGATCATCGGAGCCGCGGGCGGAGGGCTCGGCGGCCTCGCCGGCGCGATCGGCGTCGGAGCTGCCGGCGGCGTGCTGATGACCAAGGGCAACGACATCAAACTTCAACCCGGCACCATCCTTCGCATCAGATTCGAACGCGACGTCAAGGTCCCGGCATTCTGATCAGTTTGAACTTTTTATCCACGAAGGGACACGAAGGCTCACAAAGAAGTCCTTCAGAAAAATTGATCGATGCGTTCCGATACTTAGTGACCCTTCGTGGATAAATAATCCTTTTTGGATAAAAGCAATCCTACCAGTCCGTCCCCTTCACCAGAATCAGATCGGCATCATCGGAAAGCCGGCCATCGTGCCAGAGGCGAAGGCTCGTCGGTCCCGGATCGAGCCCCGGCGGGACCGGCACATTGATCTGAGTCAAACCGGCGGCCGCGGGATCGCCTGACGGACCGATGTAGATCGGGTGTGTACCGAAGCCTCCGACCTCGACCCGCAGATCCCAACGGCGGACATCCTCTCGCAGACCTTCAACCAGAATGCCGATGAAGGCGTGCCTGCCGGTCGTCGGGATCGCCCCGTCGATCGTCACCGCGTTGAAGACCTTCCGGATCCGCAGGCCCGGGTCAACGGCAGCCGGCCGGTCGTCCCAGCGGCGGTGAGCGCGGATGGTGGCGCGCGTCGGTTCGCGTCTGATCAGTTCGACGCGTGCGAACCCCGCGGCGCGGGCCATCTGGCAGAGGCATTCCACGTTCGGCCCCCACCAGTTATCGTATTGCCCGCCGAGCTGGTCGAACTCATAGAACTCCATGATCGGCCGCTCAGTCGGGAAAACGCTGTCGATGACGTGGGTTTCGATGATCGCCGTCTGGCGCGTCAGCTCGCAGATCCGCTCGAGCGCCAGCAACGGGTGGCGCAGATGATAGAGCACGCCCAGAAAGAGGACGATATCGAAGGCGCCGAGATCCCTGCGTGAAAGCTCGTAGACGCTCATCTCGCGGAACTCGACGGCGGAGCCGAGCGCCTCGCGGGCAACGAAGAAATTCTCCGGACGCCAGCAGTCGACCGAGGTGACATCCGCCCCCCTCCGCTCGCTCTCGAAACTGTAGAACCCGTCCCAGCAGCCGACGTCGAGCAGCCGCCTGCCGGTCAGGTCCGCGGGCAGACCGAATCGATCGTAGTTGCCGCGCAGCTCCTCGATCGAATGCACGCCCGGAGTGATCCGGCCTCCGCCGAGATCGATGCTGTGCCACCACGATCCGCCCTCCAGCTTCTCGCGCTGCTCGGCGGCTATTTGATCTATGTCTTTTCTGATCTCTTCGATGCTCATGAGTATAGTTTCCAGTTTCCGGTTGTAACCGCCCAGTCCTGTTGCGAAAATAGATTAGACGCCAAGGCGCCAAGAGGGCCAAGATGGAATTAAGGGTGGGATGGCTCATGCATCCTCTGACTCGTCGCTCGAACATCGGCTGGATACGGACCTTCATTGCC
>CALBSU010000217.1 GCA_937967285.1 uncultured Acidobacteriota bacterium | reverse complement strand
GCTCCCGGGGCGCGTGCGCACCTGTTTGATTCTAATTAATTTCCGGTTATAATCCACCTTGCGATCGCGTCCGGCTCCCCAGAGACTGACCGGACTGAAAGTAGAATCGCCGGCTCCCGCCAAAACTGAACCGCTGAGCTGACAGCCTCCGCGGTTTGATCCGATAAAATCGGGCTTTAACATATATTTACGGTATGAGTTTTTCATAAAGCACCGGCCCTGATTGGACTATCCCGATCACCACCGTTGATCGACGACCGTCCCCAGCTCTTTTATTCTCAAACGCTGCCTCGACACGAGGTTTCCTTAATGGTCATTTTGTCGGGAAAGGTGCGCCTGGGTGCGCCGGCGCCCCCGCCGGCATTTAAATTAGACGCCAAGGTAAGCCAAGAGGGCCAAGGTTTATTCAGGCAATCAAGATCCGGATCAAGCCGATGTTCGAGCGACGAGATGGAGGAAGCACTAACCATGCCATCCTTAATTCCATCTTGGCCATCTTGGCGCCTTGGCGTCTAATCTTTAGGCAGTGGTGAGATTGAAAAGCTGGTCCTACAAGATATTCGGCGGTCTCATCGCCTCGATCGGCTTTTTCGGCATCGTCGTCGCCGGCTCAGCCGATGCATCCGAGACCCCGGTCCTGGTCATGATGTCCTGGCTGGCCCTCTTCTTAACCGGAGCCTGGCTCATCCATCGCGGCATCAAAAGCTCAGGGATTTCCGCCGCCGAAGCAATGCGCAGAGACCCGCGCCCCCCTGTCATCTACCTTCGCTCCTTCGATCAGGAGATGAAACAGAATACGCTCGGTGAAATTTTCAGAGACGCCTTCACCGGCAAACCGCTCCCGGGAGGCTATTCCGCCTGGGGCCCGCGCGAACAGTATGATTTCGCCAAAACCATGAAGAGATTCGGCCCCTACATCGCCATCGGACGCCCCGGCGAAAAACTCCCGGAACTCGGAGCCGCTCGCGCCTACGTCTCCGACCAGAACTGGCAGCAGGAGGTCACCGACTGGATCGATCGCGCCGCGATCATCGTCGTCGAGGCCGGACGCACCCCCGGCCTCGCCTGGGAGATCGGCCGCCTGGTTCAGCGCGCCCCGGCCGAAAAGGTCCTTCTCATCCTGCCGGAACGCAAATCAGACTACGAGCTGTTTCGCGGATGGGCACGAGAGGTCTTTCCCCATCCTCTCCCCGATGAGTGGCCCGACAGCCGCCTCATCGCTTTCACGTCCAACTGGCAGCCCCGCGCCTTACCGCGCTGCACGAAGCTGGACGATACGCTTAAATCATTCATACCGGGTGCGCCGGCGCCTCCGCCGGCTCTTTCCGCGGCCCCGAAACGCGGTAATAAAGCGCGACACGATGCAGGTACTTTACGATAAAGAATCAGATACTCTGAGCATCATCCTTTCGGAAAACCCCGTAGCCGAAAGCGACGAGGAAAAGCCGGGAATCATCATCGACTATGATGCTTCGGGAAACCTGGTATCTCTTGAAGTCCTGGATGCATCGCAGAGGGTTATGCTCCCCAACAGGATTGAATATCAAGTAGCCTGAACCAGTAAATCCTTTGCTGTAAGAACTGGAAACTGGCAACTGGAAACTGGAAACTTCCTCCATGCGTCCCATCATCCAGGTTCGTAACCTGAGCAAGCAGTATAAGATCGGCGGGAAGAAGGCCGCTTACGGCACGCTCCGCGACTCGATCGCCGGAGCCCTCCGTAACCCATTCCGCCGCAACGGCTCAGATGAGAACACCATCTGGGCCCTCAGGGATGTCAGTTTCGACGTCATGCCCGGAGAGGTCGTAGGCATCATCGGCCGCAACGGCGCCGGTAAGTCAACTCTGCTCAAGATCTTATCCAGAATCACCGAGCCGACTACGGGCGAGATAGACATCTACGGCCGCGTGGGGAGCCTGCTCGAGGTCGGTACCGGCTTCCATCAGGAGCTCTCCGGCCGCGAAAATATCTATCTTAATGGCGCCGTTCTGGGGATGAAGCGGAGCGAGATCGATCGCAAATTCGATGAGATAGTCGATTTCGCCGAAGTCGAGAAGTTCATAGATACGCCTGTCAAGCATTACTCCAGCGGGATGTACCTCCGCCTCGCTTTCGCCGTCGCCGCGCACCTCGAACCGGAGATCCTTATCGTGGATGAAGTTCTTGCCGTTGGAGATCTGACCTTCCAGAAGAAATGCCTCGGTAAGATGAGCGAAGTCAGCCGGAAGGGGCGAACCGTCCTCTTCGTAAGTCATAACATGAATGCCGTCAACAGTTTATGTTCGTCGGCGATTCTTATGTCCGAAGGTCGCGTCGAAGCCTCAGGCGAAAAAAACCATGTTGTCGACCGCTATGTCGAAAGCGTCTCGCGATTGACCGAAACCAGCCTCGCCGCCCGTACCGACCGCGTCGGCAACCGCCGCATGTTCTTCGAGGACTACTATTTCGAGGACCGCGACGGCAACCGGCTGGATGTCCTTCGCTCTGGTCAGGACGTGGCCATCTGCGCTTCATATTCAAGCGCCGGCGACAGGGACCTGACCAATGTCTCAGTTGCTTTCGCCCTCTCGGACAGCTTCGGCAATCAGTTCACCGACCTC
>CALBSU010000216.1 GCA_937967285.1 uncultured Acidobacteriota bacterium | reverse complement strand
TCCGCTTGCCTCATTTTGCCAAAACGAAGCCGGATTACCAGCCCTTTTCAGTCCTGCTCGACACCATTTGGTGTAAGAGCCGCCTTAAAACGAAGACCCGATATGAAATCGCACCTCGAAATCGGACGATCCGGTGAAGAAATTGCCAGGGAATTTCTCAAGGAACGGGGATACAGGATCGTAGCCATGAACTTTATCGCGCCCATCGGACATACCCGATCCGGCAGAATACTGACCGGTGAGATAGATCTGATCGCTTACGACACATCAGCCGATCCGCAGATTCTGACCTTCATCGAAGTCAAGACACGTCGCCGGGAGATATTCGCCTCGCCGGAATCCGCCGTCGATAAACGCAAGAGAAAGAAGATCATACGCACTGCCAGGGTCTACCGGCGCATTCTCGGACTCTCCGACGCCCCCTGCAGATTCGATGTTGTCAGTATCATCGCCCCCGACAAACAAAATATCGAAATCAGGCTGTTTAAAGGATTTTTCGAGATCGGCCCCCGAACCGAGCTTTTTAACACTCAGGGCCTAAGAATATGAGCCCATGATTGAGAGCTGACGGTTGACAAACACGTCCCGATTAGTTTACATATTACTTTCTCAACGCGGGAGTAACTCAGTGGTAGAGTGCAACCTTGCCAAGGTTGAAGTCGCGGGTTCAAATCCCGTCTCCCGCTCCAGTTTAAAGGCCGCTCAGACGGCAAAAAGGCGATGATCCAGGATCATCGCCTTTTATTTTGTCGACATGGCGGCTGCTCTTTATGTCGAGTAAATCCTCGAAAATCAATACCTTAGCGCGATCAGCCGGCTATTGCACCTGTGGCTGCGCGAAGAGAGCCTCGAAGGCCTTTCTCGGGTCCTTACGCTCGGCCGCGCTCGTCTCGAGCCACTCAGCCACCCTGTCGATCGTCTGCTTCACGACCCGCGGCTTCTTGCGAGCCCGCTTCCTCATCTCCTGCTGCTTGATATAGTCTTCCTTTTTCACCAGTTTGGCTTTTGTCATATCTCCTTCTCCCTGAGCCTTTTTGGCCCTCTTTGTCTTGTCTTTGCCTGATCTTTTGTCTCGTACAATGAACGTGCTGTCAGGTTTTTCTTGCTTCCCATTATACAGCATCTTATGTCAAAATTGTGGCAAATCTTGTGCCACAATAATAAATGTCCATCCGGAACCTGGATATTCCCGAATTAGAATATTTAAATCAAAAAATTGTAGGGGGAACAGAAGGAGTTGTGGTAGTATGCCGGCGAGTTACGATTCCGTCAGCAGGTACGTTACCCCAAATTCTTCCGCCCCATTCCCCGAAAGCAGTCAATCCGCTTCGGACGCAAGCGAAAGATCTTCAGAATAAGGCAGTAGCCGCGTTCCAAACGCTCACTGGATCATTAATCTAAGAACTCGTATGTCGTGGCTGACGACTGTGTCGAAGTATATTCTGTGGGGGTCATGAATCAGCAACGGACAGAGAAAGAACGGTAACAGGACATGAAAGCAAAACTGATCAAGAAGGATTCGCCGATGCAGGAAGAGATACTGCAGGCGAGGAAGGCGCGCAGGCAGCGGAAGAAGCGGCCGGCAGCGGCCATGACGGCATTTGAGATGACGACGGACTGGTTGAAGACGAAGAAGGCAGAGGCGACCGACGCACGGGAAACCTTTGCATCGCTCTTCACCGGCACCGATCCACAATCGGCCTGAGGGCCGTTCCCTGCCATATAGCCCGGTCGGAAGCTCGAAGTTTCCCGGCCGGGCTTTCTCCCGCGGAACATCTCGGATACAATCTGCGACTTGATGTCATTTCTGGGCGATTAAACTGGCGCCGCACCCCAAAGCGTAGTGCTGAAGTCCGATCATATGACTGACAAAGAGCAGATCAGAATCGAAGAACCTGTCACTCGAAAAGAGATCCTCGGCTGGTGCATGTACGATGTCGCGGATTCGGCCTTCACGACGGTGATCGTGACGGCCTTTTATGCGCAGTATTTCAGCACCATAGTCGTTCAGGATCAGGCGAAAGCGGATCTGCTGTGGGGGCTGTCGGCCGGCATCTCCGAGCTGCTGGTGGCGCTGCTGGCGCCGATCATGGGTGCGATCGCGGATTTTTCTGGGAGTCGCAAGAAATTCCTCGGAGTCTGCGCGCTGGTCATCACCTTCTTCACGGCGGCGCTCTATTTCGTCGGGCCGGGGATGACCATGCTCGGGCTGACCCTCTACATCACGGCGAACGTCGGGTTCGCGGGCGGCGGGGTCTTCATCGACAGTTTTCTTCCCGGGATCTCGAACGATAAGAACGTCGGAAGAATCTCCGGGATCAAATGGGCGCTCGGTTACGGCAGCGGGCTGATCAGCCTGGCGCTCTGCCTGCCGCTGTCCGCCAATATCGTCAGCAATCCCACCGACGGGCAGTTATCGATGGCGAGACTCATCCCTGTCGTAGTTGCCGTCTATTATGCTGTCGCCGTCATTCCGACATTTCTCTTTCTGAAGGAACGGAGCCGCAAGCAGGTGCTCCCGCCCGGCGAGAACTATATCAGCATGGGTTTTCGTCAGATCGGAAGGACGATCCGGCATGTCAGGCGCTATTCGGAACTCTTCAAACTTCTCATCGCATTTCTTATCTATAATGACGGCGTTGTGACCGTGATCTATTTCGCCGGTCTGTACGCGAAGAACACGCTCTCGTTCACCGCTCAGGAGTTCGGGGTCATGCTGCTGGTGATCAACATCGTGGCGGCGATCGGAGCGTTCGGATTCGGATGGATAGCCGACAGGATCGGCCAGAAAAGGACGATCTTCATTTCGCTCAGCATCTGGTTGTCGGCTGTGGTGATCGCCTATTTCATCGAATCGAGAACCTGGTTCTATGTCGTCTCGGGTCTGGTGGGCGTCGGGCTGGGATCCTGCCAGTCGGTATCGAGAAGCCTGGTGGCGGTCTTCACTCCGAAGGAGAATTCCGCGGAGTTCTTCGGTTTTCTCGGCGTGGCCGGCAAGGCGATGGCATTTCTGGGACCGACCATCTTCGGCGTCCTGTCATGGATAACCGGCAGTCAGCGTCCGGCGATCCTGTCGGTCGGGCTCTTCTTCATAGTCGGCATGATAATTCTCTCCAGAGTTGATGAAAGAAAAGGCAAGCAGGCCGCTTTGATCCCGGTTAGCGACTGAGTAACAAGTACAAAGAGCGGCAGGATATGACGATCCCGCCACATGAGTCTTTCTACTTTCTACTTTTTACTTTCTACTCATTTATGCCGCTGACAGAAGGCACAAAATTCGACCGTTATCACCTGGTTTCGCTGATCGGAAGCGGAGGGATGGGCGAGATCTATCTGGCGACGGACACGCGTCTGGGCCGGAAGGTCGCGCTCAAGCTGCTGCCCGAGCAGTACACGCAGGACATCGACCGCGTCCGCAGATTCGAGCAGGAAGCGCTGGCGGCATCGGCGCTCAATCATCCGAACATCATCACGATCTACGAGACGGGCGAGGCGAACGGACGGCACTTCATCGCCACCGAGTTCATCGAGGGCCACACGCTGAGGAGGCGGATTCTCGGGGGCCGCCTCAGTCAGGCCGAAGCGATAGACATCGCGACGCAGGTAGTCAGCGCGCTGGCGGCGGCGCATGCCGCTGGCATAGTTCACCGCGACATCAAGCCTGAGAACATCATGATCCGCCCTGACGGATACGTGAAGGTTCTTGATTTCGGCCTCGCCAAGCTGACCGAAGAGACGAATCATACCGGGGTTCTGGGTTTTGACATCAATACATCGGAGTCGATCGACGCTCCGACGACGGCGGATCTGGCCGGCGGCGAGGCGGATGTCGAAAAAGAGACCACATTCGACAACTACGCGACCATGGATGTCGCTAATCAGGCTCACACGGTTCCGGGAGTCATCATGGGGACGGCCCAGTACATGTCTCCGGAACAGGCCCGTGGAGAACGCATCGATGCCCGGACAGACATCTTCAGCATCGGGATCGTACTCTACGAGATGCTGACGAGTCGTCCGCCGTTCTCGGGAACAACAGCCCGGGAGATCATCTCGAATATCCTCAACTACGAACCGCTCCAGCCATCGAGCCTGGATCCATCGATTTCAGACGTGGTGGAATGGATAGTCGGGAAAGCGATGGTCAAGGAGAGAGATGAACGGTATCAGACTGCTCGGGAGATGCTCAACGATCTGAAGCGGATCCAGGTCAGGATGGATGTCGAGCACGAGATGAGCCGCTCTCCCATGCCGAACACCGAGCGATGGTGGCTGCGCAGGGGTCAGGGAGCATTCAGCAGACATTTCAAGAGCAGCGGAAGGATCTCGGGATTTCTCGACAATCAGATCAGCGCGATCGTGAGAAGCAAGTTCAGCGGCTCGATCGCAATGGCGATGGGGCTCGCGCTGCTGATAGCCGTTGCGTTCGGCGGGTTCGGCGCTTACAAGTTCATGGAATCCCTCAGGGAATCCTCGATCCCGTTTCAGCGGATTCAGTTCAAGCGGATGACGGCCACAGGCAGAGCGCTGCGCGCCGCGATCTCGCCCGACGGCAAATACGTCGTCTTCGCGCAGAACGAGGCGGGCCGGCAGAGCCTCCAGGTCAGGCAGATAACCACATCCAACATCATCCCGATCGTCCCTCCGGCGGAGGTGATTTACCGCGGCCTGAGTTTCTCGAACGACGGCAGCCATGTCTACTACGTCGTTCAGGAGCAGAACAACCCGATTCAGAACCTGTATCAGGTGCCGGTGCTGGGCGGGGTTTCGAGGCGGATACTGACCGACATCGACAGTCCGGTAGCGGTCTCTCCGCAGGGAGACCGGCTGGCGTTCGTCCGTCGTTACAGGGGCAAGGGCGAGGATGCGTTGATACTTGCCGGCGAAGACGGTTCCGGAGAGAAGGTCCTGGCGAAGAGGAAGGGGCCTGATTTCTTCGGGATCAGCGGCGTCTCATGGTCGCCCGACGGCAGGTCGATCGCCTGCCCCGCCGGAACAAATAAAGGCGGAAGGCGGATGTACGTGGCGCAGATCAACGCGGCGGATGGAAAGGAGACGATTCTCGCTCCGCGCGAGTGGGTGAGCGTGGGTCGCATCTCGTGGATGCGAAACGGCCGCGGAATGATCGTCAGCGCGGTCGATCAGGGATCGACCCTGGCGCAGATTCAATATATCTCACTGCCCCGACTGGAAGTTCGCCGGATAACGAACGATCTGAACGATTACAGGGACATGAGCCTGACGATCGATTCGACGGCGCTGGTTACGGTTCAGTCGGAGGCGCACGTCAACGTCTGGGTGCAATCGGCAGCCGACCTGACTGCGGGGACACGGATCACCGACGGCGTCGGCCAGTACAACGGAGTGAGAGGACTGACCTGGACCCCGAATGGGCAGATCGTCTACGTTTCGCGTGCGAGCGGCAGCCAGGATATCTGGACCATGGATCGGGACGGCGGCTCGCCCCTTCAGTTGACGACGGCTGAGACCCGCGCCGACATCTATCCGGCGGTTTCGCCCGACGGCCGGTACATTGTCTACGTTTCGACGCGCACCGGCAACAGCAACATCTATCGGATGGATCTGGCGAACGGAAGCGAGATCCAGTTGACCACCGGGACGAGCGAGGAATTTCCGGTCGTCAGCGCGGACAGCAGATGGGTGATCTACACCGCAACATCGAGCACGAACTTCACGCTCTGGAAGGTGCCGATCGACGGAGGCCGGCCGGTTCAACTGACATCGCGGCTCTCTCAATGGCCGGCCGTGTCGCCCGACGGCAGGCACATCGTATGCTGGTACCGGCCGAAACCGGATTCGAGATGGCAGCTCGCCGTCATCCCCATCGACGGAGGCGAGCCGGAAAAGATAATCGAGATGCCGGTCAACGCCGAATCATCGATTCCGACCAGATGGATGCCTGACGGATCCGGCATCAGCTACGTCTCAACCAGCAATGGCGTCTCGAACATCTGGCTGCAACCGCTCGACGGCTCGGCGCCGCGTCAGTTGACGGGATACACCTCGGATCAGATCTTCTGGTTCGACTGGTCCTGGGACGGGAACCATCTTGCCTGCTCACGCGGCTCGGTGACCAACGATATAGTTCTGATCACCGGCAACAACTAAACGTCTGACGGCCCGCTCTTCCCGCCCGAGCCGTCGAAACCGATCTGCCTTAACGCCTCGTAAAGAACTATCCCCACCGACGTCGCCAGGTTGAGCGAGCGCACAGCCGGATTCGGCATCGGAATCCTCAGGCACCTGTCCCAATTGGCCCTCAGCAGCTCTTCCGGCAGACCCGCTGTTTCCCGTCCGAAGACCAGGCAGTCACCCGGCGCGTACTCGAATTCGGTGTAGATCCGATCGGCCTTGGTAGAAAAATAGAGGAACCGGCAATCCGGCAGCGTGTCGTAAAGATGTTCGAGCGATCTGGGATAAGTGATTTCGACGTCGTCCCAGTAGTCCAGTCCTGCCCGGCGAACGGCCTTCTCATCGACACGGAAGCCGAGCTTCCCCACCAGATGAAGGGGAGTGAACGTGGCCCCGCAGAGCCGTGCGATATTC
>CALBSU010000215.1 GCA_937967285.1 uncultured Acidobacteriota bacterium | reverse complement strand
ACGGTCTGCCGGAACTGCGGCGATCTGGTCCGCCGGGACACGCCGCAGTCGATCGCGGAGACGGTGCTCGGGCTGCCCGGCGGATCGAGATTCTATGTGCTCTTCCCCGCCTCGGCCGGAACAGAACGACAAGCTGAAACGGCGACAGTTGCGAAATCGAAAACCAGGCGGCAGGCCGGCGCCCGGCGAAGCGCGATCAACGTCAAGGCGCATGTCATGAGCCTGATGCAGCGCGGTTTCACGAGGCTCTATGACGCAGCGCGCGACGAGACGATCGAGCTCCAGACGCCGGAGAGTTACGAGCGTGAGGATTTCAACGAGGTCTTCGTACTGGTCGACCGGCTGGCGGTGAAAGAAGAAGCGCGATCTCGGCTGGTCGATTCGATCGAGACCTGCTACCGGGAAGGTCACGGCGCGGCGACGATCCAGGTGGTCGGCGAGGGA
Source organism: uncultured Acidobacteriota bacterium (assembly GCA_937967285.1). Classification (GTDB taxonomy): domain Bacteria; phylum Acidobacteriota; class Blastocatellia; order RBC074; family RBC074; genus JADJXM01. Next base: position 5,524 of record CALBSU010000215.1, on the reverse strand, counting down.
GCGCAGCGGCTGACGTTTTCAGAGAAGTTCGAGTGCAAGAACTGCGGTCTCGAGTACATCAGCCCCGAGCCGCGGTTGTTCAGCTTCAATAATCCTTTCGGAGCATGTCCGACCTGTCAGGGGTTCGGCAACACGATCGGGCTGGATATGAATCTGGTCATTCCGGATCCAGGCCTTTCGCTGGCCGATGGAGCGATCGAACCTTTCACCAAGCCGCAGTTCGAGTGGTGGCAGACGGAGTTGAAGAAGTTCGCCCGACGCGAGGGCATTCCGATGACCGACCCCTTCGAATCGCTGACAGCCGCGCAACGGAAGGCGGTGATCGACGGAGGCGAGGGGTTTGACGGCGCCCGCGGTCTCTTCGAGTGGCTCGAAACCAAAAAGTACAAGCTGCACATCCGCGTCTTTCTGTCGAAGTACCGCGGTTACACGATCTGCCAGGACTGCGGCGGAGGCAGGCTGCGAGCCGAGGCGCGCGACGTTCTGGTCGGCGGAAAGACTCTGCCGGAGGTCTGCGGCATGTCGATCAAGGAGGCCGTCCGGTTCTTCGAGGCGCTCGAACTGACGGAGGAGCAGGCCGCGATCGCGGATCGCCTGCTTTCCGAGATCCGCAGCCGGCTCAAGTTCCTGCTCGATGTCGGTCTCGACTATCTGACTCTCGACCGGCTGGCTTCGACGCTCTCCGGAGGCGAAGCGCAGCGAATACAACTGGCAACGCATCTCGGATCGTCGCTGGTCGGAGCGCTCTATGTGCTCGACGAACCGAGCATCGGGCTTCACCCGCGCGATTCAGACCGGCTGATCAGGCTGCTCAAGAACCTGCGCGACATAGGGAATACGGTGCTGGTCGTCGAACATGAGCCCGAGATGATCATGGCGGCCGACTACATCCTCGACATCGGACCCGGCGCGGGCGAGCTGGGAGGCGAGGTCGTCTACGAAGGCGATCTGAAAGGACTGCTCAGGCATGAACAGTCGCTGACAGGCAGGTATCTCCGCGGTGAGGCGCAGATCAAGTCACCCGTCGATCCGCGGGTTTCAGGGAAGCACAGTCTTCAGATTCGCGGCGCGCGGGAGCACAATCTGAAGAAGGTCGATCTGACGATACCGCTCAACATGATGGTCTGCATCACGGGCGTCTCGGGATCGGGCAAATCGACGCTCGTTCACGACTGTCTGTATGCGGGATTGAAGCATCAGCGCGGCGACTGGCAGGGGCCGGTCGGGAAGTTCACGGCGATCGAGGGCGGCAAACACCTTGACGACGTGATCCTGGTCGATCAGTCGCCGATCGGTCGCACTCCCCGATCGAATCCGGTCACCTACATCAAGGTCTACGATGCGATTCGCGAGGCCTTCGCCTCGACGCGCGAGGCACAGAACCATGGATTCAACGCCAGCCACTTCTCGTTCAACGTTCCCGGAGGACGCTGCGACACGTGCGAGGGCGACGGGACGGTGACGATCGAGATGCAGTTTCTGGCGGATGTCGCGCTGGTCTGCGAGGAGTGCCACGGGACGAGGTTCAAATCGGCGATTCTGGACATCCGGTACCGCGGAAAGAACATCCACGAAGTTCTCAACATGACGGTCCGCGAGGCGATCACGTTCTTCTCGCATTCGCAGCGCATCTCGAACAAACTGAAGGTTCTCGACGATGTCGGACTCGGCTACCTGAGACTCGGACAATCTGCAACAACGCTCTCGGGCGGCGAGGCGCAGCGCGTCAAACTGGCATCCTATCTGACACGCAAGGCCGGCGAACAGACGCTCTACATCTTCGACGAGCCGACGACTGGCCTCCACTTCGACGACATCAACAAGCTGCTCACCTCTTTCCGCAGGCTGCTCGACGCCGGCGCCTCGGTGATCGTCATCGAGCACAACCTGGACGTCATCAAGACCTCGGACTGGATCATCGACCTCGGCCCGGAAGGCGGCGACGAAGGCGGCGAAGTCATCGCCACCGGACGCCCGGAAGAGATCATGAATAATGATCGCTCCCATACCGGTCGATATCTGCGCGCCTATCTGGATCAGTAGAAAGTAAAAAGTATAAAGTATAAAGTGGCTGGCGGGCGTCACGGGTTCAGAATCCTGGACGGCTGTATCCTTTCTGCTGATTGAGGACCACTATGAAAATCACACGACTTACGGCAGGTTTAATTTTAATCGGCCTCATGGGACTGTATCCGTGGGGCAGCGACTCAAAGGCCAATGCGGCGCAGGGCGGCGGGGGATTCACGATCGAACAGGTGTTGAGCGCCCCTTTTCCGTCGAATCTGGTGACGGCGCCGAACGCCGAGCGTGTTGCCTGGCTCTTCAATGCACAGGGCAAACGTAACGTGTGGGGCGCGGAGGGACCGGATTACAGCGCGCGTCAACTGACCCGTTACGACCTGGACGAAGGGCAGGAGCTTTCCGAACTGACGTTCAGCTCAGGCGGGGACTGGCTGGTCTACGTTCGCGGAGGAGACTCCAATTCGGCCGGCGACATACCGAATCCGACGAATGACGCCGCGGGCGCGCGGCAGGAGATCCATGCGGTCAACTTCCGGACCGGAGAGGCGAGGCGGCTCGGAGAGGGCCATTCACCGGTCGTCTCGCCGGTCGACAACCGCGTGATCTTCAGCCGGGAGGGTGCGCTCTGGCTGGTCGAGATCGCCGCCGGAAGCGAGCCGCATCCGCTCTTCAGCGCGAGAGGGAGCAGCATCTCCCCTGCCTGGTCGCCGGACGGAAAGAGGATCGCTTTCATCAGCACGCGCCAGACGCACAGTTTCACGGGCATCTTCGATATCGAAAAACAGACGATCAGGTATCTCGCGCCGTCGGTCGACCGCGACAGCCGGCCCGCCTGGTCGCCGGACGGCCAGACGATCGCCTTCGTCCGTCAGCCTGCGCGAGGCAATCGCGGGAGAGCGCTTTTCCAGGAAGTGCCGGATCCGTGGGCGATCATGACCTATGACCTGCGGGCGGACGCACTGAAAGAGGTCTGGCGGAGCGGAACGACGGTCACCGATTCGATTCCTTCAATGGCCGGCGAGACGCTGCTCAGATGGGCCGCCGACGGAACGCTGGTCTTCTCATCCGAGATGGACGGCTGGATGCGGCTTTACGCCCTGCCCGCCGGGGGAGGCCGACCGCGCGCGCTGACGCCGTCGAATTGCGAATACGAGGAAGCGGCGTTCAGCCCCGACCGGAAAGCGCTCATCTACACCTCGAACTGCGGCGACATCAATCGTCGCCACATCTGGCGCCTGGATGTCGCAACGGGTCGCGAGGCTCGCCTGCTCGCCGGCGATCAGATCGAATGGAGCCCGGCGGTCACGGCCTCCGGCAGGACGCTGATCTATTTCAGCTCGACGGCGCTGAAGCCGGCAATGGTCTACCGCAGAGACCTGCAGTCGGGTTCGACGGCACAGATCGCCGCGGAGACGGTCCCTCGAGACTTCCCCGCTCTGGTGACGCCGGAACAGGTGACATTCAAGGCCGCCGACGGGCTCGAGATCCACGGACAGCTCTTCCTGCCGAAAGGCGCGAAGAGCGGTGACGGACTGCCCGCGGTCATCTTCATGCACGGCGGTCCGATGCGCCAGATGTTTCCGGGCTGGCATAACCGCTACTACTATCACAACGCCTACGGATTCAATCAGTATCTGGCCAGTCGGGGTTACGCCGTGCTCTCGGTCAACTATCGCCTCGGGATCGGATACGGGCGCGCGTTCAGGCGCGCGAAGAACGGCGGCGGCGGGGGCGCTTCGGAGTATCAGGACATCGTGGCCGGCGCGCACTACCTGCGTTCGCGTGCCGAGATCGACGGATCGAGGATCGGCCTGTGGGGCGGCAGTTACGGCGGTTATCTGACGGCGCTCGGGCTGGCGAAGAACTCAGACCTCTTCGCGGCGGGAGTGGATCTGCACGGAGTCCACGACTGGTCGACGCGGATCTCCGGCGCCAACTGGATCGATTACGGAGATCGCGACGCGGTCAGGATCGCGCGCGAATCGTCGCCGGTCGGCTGGATCGAGAAATGGAGATCTCCGGTTCTGCTCATCCACGGCGACGACGATCGCAACGTCGCCTTCGTGCAGACGGTCGATCTGGTCAGGCGGCTGCGCGAGCAGAAGGTCGAGTTCGAGCAGATCATCTATCCCGACGAGGTTCACGACTTCCTGCTCCATCGTCACTGGCTCGAGATTTACAATGCGGCCTCGAAGTTCCTCGACCGGCATCTCAAGGGGACCTCGCGGACATCGCGAGTGGACCTGATGATCCGCGGCGGGAGCGTGATCGACGGCTCGGGGAGCGAGCCGCGAAGGGCGGACGTCGGAATCAGCGGCGACCGGATTGTCCTGATCGGCGACGGTTCCGGCGTCGAAGCGACACGGACGATCGAGGCCAGCGGCATGGTCGTCGCGCCCGGCTTCATCGATCCGCATACCCACACCTGGGAATACCTCTCGAAACCAGAATTCAAGACCAACGAGAACTTCCTCTTTCAGGGCGTGACCACGGTCATCACCGGAAATGACGGGAGCGGCCCGTTCCCGATCGGTGAAACGTATGACCTGTGGGACCGTCAGGGGCTGGGGACCAACGCCGCGCTCTTCGTCGGTCACGGCAAGGTTCGCGGGATGGTTATGGGGATGGCCGATGCCGCGCCCGATGCAGGACAACTCGATAAGATGCGCGCGCTGGTCGGTCAGGGGATGGAGGAAGGCGCGTGGGGACTCTCATCCGGCCTTTACTACGCTCCGGGCAGCTACGCCAAAACCGGGGAGGTGATCGAGCTGGCGAAGGTCGCCGCCAGGTACGGCGGGATCTACGATACTCACCAGCGCGACGAGAGCTCATATTCGATCGGCCTGATCGATTCGGTCAGAGAAGCGATCAGTATCGGACGCGAAGGCGGCCTGCCGGTCCACATCTCGCATCTCAAGGCGCTCGGCGCGGATGTCTGGGGCAAGAGCGACGAGGTGATCGGAATCATCGACCGTGCCCGGGCCGAAGGCATCAACGTGACGGCCAATCAGTACCCGTACACCGCTTCGGGCACTTCTCTCCAGGCCGCTCTGCTGCCGCGCTGGGCCGAAGCGGGAGGACGCGAGAAGCTGCTCGGCCGGATCAACGATCCCGCCACGCGGAAGAAGCTCCTGGCCGATATGGAGGAGAATCTGAGGCGACGCGGCGGCGCGAATTCGCTGCTGATCATCAATTCGAATGTCCCCGGCATCGTCGGCAAACGACTGGATGCGCTCGCCCGCGAGATGAAGAAGTCTCCGGTCGAGGCCGCGCTCGAGATCGTCAGCCGGGGCAGCGCCGGCGTCGCGTCATTCAACATGACCGAGAAGGACATCGAGAACTTCATGCGTCAGAGCTGGATGATGACGGGAAGCGACGGCGGACGCAGCGGGCACCCGCGCGGTTTCGGAACCTACCCGCGCAAGATCCACGAATATGTTCTCAAACGCAGGGTGATCACGCTCCCGCGCATGATCGAATCGAGCAGCCGTCAGGTCGCGGA
>CALBSU010000214.1 GCA_937967285.1 uncultured Acidobacteriota bacterium | reverse complement strand
TTGCTGTGCCGGTTTCCGTAGAGGAAATAGACGAAGAGGCCGATTGCGAGCCAGATCAGGAAGCGGGCCCAGTTGGTCCAGCCGAGTTCGGTCATCAGGTAGCCGCAGGTCAGCAGGCCGAGCACCGGAATCAGCGACAGGCTCTTGCGGAAGCTGTACCAGGCGATGGCGACGGTCATGATGATGTAGATGATGAGCGGGATCTTGTGCTTGAAGACATCCCAGTGTCCCTGAGTCGGATCGGCCGGATCGGTCATGCTGATGAAGGCCATGACGGTCTCGCGGTCATAGATCGCAAACCATGCGACCGCGATCAGGAACGCCGCCGGGATGATGTACTTCGAATTGACGTAGGGAGTCTTGAATTTGCGCTCGATCTTCTGGTCCGAGGCATTGAGGATGAGCACTCCGCCGCAGACCAGGACGAACGCGAAGAGCGTGCCGATGCTGGTCAGGTCTGTGACCTCCGTCAGGTTCATGAAGAGCGCCGGGATAGCGACCACCAGACCGGTCACGATGGTCGAGAACCAGGGCGTCTTGAAGCGCTTGTGGATCGAGGAGAAGATCGGAGGCAGCAACCCGTCGCGGCTCATGGCCATCCAGATGCGCGGCTGCCCGAGCTGGAAGACCAGCAGCACCGTCGCCATGGCGATGACCGCGCTGATCGAGACGATGAACGAGACCCATTTCAGATCGACGCCCTCAGGGCCGAAGACGAAGGCCAGTGGATCGTCGACCGCCAGCATCTTGTAGTTGACCATGCCGGTCAGGACCAGCGCGATCAGAACGTAGAGGATGGTGCAGACGATGAGCGAATAGATCATTCCGCGCGGCAGATCGCGCTGCGGGTCCTTGCACTCCTCGGCCGTCGTCGAGATGGCGTCGAAACCGATGTAGGCGAAGAAGACCGCCGAGACTCCCTTGAGCACGCCGCTCGCTCCGTTCGGGGCGAAGGGGCTCCAGTTCTCGGGTTTGACGTAGAAGGAACCGAGGACGATGACCAGAAAGATGACTCCCAGCTTGATCGCGACCATGATATTTGACGCGCGTTTCGATTCCTGAATGCCGACGAAGACGAGCGCCGTGATGATCAGAACGATGACCAGCGCCGGCAGGTCGCAGACGAACCTGAGCCCGCCGATCGCCGGAGCCGATGTCCAGGCGAGATAGGCTTCGACATTTCCGCCCATCCCGGCCATCGCCCGGATCTGATCGAGCGTGTTCCCCTCGCTGAGCAGTTTCTGCACCGCATCGAATCCGCGCGATGCGGTCAGGAAGTCCATCGTCAGATACTCCGGGATGTGGATCCCGTACCCGGCCACCAGCGTGGTGAAATATCCGCTCCACGAGATGGCGACCGCGATGTTCCCGATGGCGTACTCCATAATCAGGTCCCAACCGATCATCCAGGCGACCAGTTCGCCGAATGAAGCGTAAGCGTAAGTGTAGGCCGATCCGGCGACGGGAATCATCGAAGCGAATTCGGCGTAGCAGAGTGCAGCGAATCCGCACGCGATGGCGGTGAAGATGAACAGGAAAGCGACCGCCGGACCGCCGTTGAACGAGGCGTTTCCGATCGTCGAGAAGATTCCGGCGCCGATGATCGCGGCGATCCCGAGAGACGTCAGGTCGAAGACCCCGAGCGCCTGTCTGAGACGGGGCCCGCCCTCCGCGTCGCTGATGCCGAGGGCGGCATCGCGCTGTATCTGCTCGATCGATTTGGTCCGGAAAAGCGTGTTGATCTTCATGAATGTGCCTCTGGTGTGTCTATCCCACAGCAACAGGTAATGTGATTTTGTTTACCAGTCGCTACCGCTACCGGTGCCGTACCGGCGCCTGATGTTGTGTACCCGTCGCTACCGGTGCCGTACCTAAGCCTTACCGGTGCTTGAGAAGTTCCGAAACGGTTTTGAATTCGTAGCCTTTGCCCTTCAGACCGTCGATGATTCCGTCGACCGAATCCATGGACGTTCTGCGGCTTTTATACATGACGTGGAGCAGGATGATCGATCCCGGACGGGCGCCATCGACGACGTGACTGACGATGCCTTCCGGGGTTGCGGCGACATCCGGCCAGGAATCCGGTTCGAGATCCCAGGTGATCATCTTTCTGTCGTTCCGGCTCAGGTAGAGGGGAAGCAGGAAGAGCTTCTTGCAGAACGGCGCCCGGAAGTGAATCTCGCCCGAGTAGCCGGTCTGTCGAATCAGCGCATCGGTCTGCTCGACCTCGTTGCGGATGAAGGACCATGACTTGAGCATCATCCGGTCGTGATGGAACGAGTGATTGCCTATCTCGTGGCCGGCTTCGGCGATGCGGCGGCCGAGGGCCGGCTGAGCTGCAAGCTCGGCGCCGGTCAGAAAGAATGTCGCTTTGATGCCGTGTTTCCCGAGCTTCGTGAGGACCTCTTCGGTCGCACCGGGAACCGGGCCGTCGTCGAAGGTCAAAGCGACGACCGGCTTCGAGGTCTCGACTCGCGGAACGATCTCGCCGAAGAACTGGAAGGTCCGGGACTTTCCGATCTCCCATAATCCCCACAGGCAGAGGCCGACCGCGACCAGGATGATGCCGATCCGAATCAGTAACCGCACGAACTTATTTCCCTCGATGTTCGATGACGTACCGGGCAACGGTCCCGACCGGGGCGAGCCAGACGCCGTTGGCCGGATCCTGCGCATAGCGGACCAGTTTTTCGATCATCTCGACGCGCGTCGTCTGATTGCCTCCAGTTCCGATCTCGTGGCCGCCGAGCACCACCCAGTGGCTGTCCTGACGGGCCTTTTCGATGATCGCCCTGATCTGCTCGAAATCGCGTCCGTCCATCTCGATGCCCGTCAACTGGGCCATATCGCAATACGCCGGATCATTCGGCGCCTCGTCCATCCAGCCGCGCCCGGTGATGAAGTGCTCGGCCACCAGCGGGACATAGCTTCGAGTGTCGACTCCGCGGCCGATGAAGGTCTGCCCGCAGGGGTAGGCGAAACTGACCGGCCTGGCGCCGAGCATCGATTCGAGCCGGCGACTGGTCTCGACCAGTTCGAATCTCATCTTCTCCATCGAGTACTCCTCGAGCGCCTTTTCGCGAGCCCACGGGAAATTGCCGGAGCATGGATGGTTGAGCGTGTGATTGGCGATCTCGTGACCGGCCGCCGCCATCTTCTTCCAGCCTTCGAGCCGGCGCTCGGCGGTCGACGGCACGAGGTAGAAGGTCGCCCGGGCGCCGAGCTTCTCGAAGAGCGGAAGGCCGACGTCGATCTGGCTCAGGCGCGCATCGTCGAAGCTCAGACTGAGCGCGACTCGCTTGCCCTCCGGCCAGGCGAACTTCTGCGGCGCCGTTTGCGGTATCAACACCAGGAATGCGATCAGGATCAGTGTTCGGATCATAATTGTCAGGAGTACCGCACGGAGTTCCGCCTTGTATGGAGTACTCCGTGCTATTTCAATTTCATCAGCTCGACTTTACGGAACTCGAGCGGATGGCTTTCGGCCTGAAGCGCGAGATAGCCGGCGGTCAGCATCTTCGGGCTGCCTGACGAAATCAGCTTCTGCGCGTCCGGATCCTTGTCATCGAGCTGCGGATCGGTCAGTTCGAGGACCTTCTCTCCGTTGACGTAGCTTCGGATCAGTCTGCCGCCGCGGACTTCGATCTCCATCGTCACCCACTGGTCGCCGTGATAGGTCTGCGAGGTCGAATTGACGCAGTGCTGAGTGATCAGCTTGCCGTCCATGACGACGTGCGTGCCCGGAGAGCACATGTTCCCTGTCGAGCGTTTGTCCTTGCCGTTGCCGCCGAGGAACTGGATCTCGACCGAGACCGGGAAGTCCTGATCGACGCTCATGCTCTCTGGCGCCTGGCAGTGGAGCATCGCGCCGCTGTTGCGAAACGCCCAGCCGGGGCCTTCCGGCGACTGTTCGCCGACGAAGCGATACTCGACCCTCAGCCTGTAATCGGACAGCTTCTCGCGGTAAAAAAGGTGTCCGAAGTGATTGCCGAACTTGTCGTATTTGTCGTAGGAGACTTTGATCACGCCGTTTTCGACGCGGAAGGTGTCATTGTAATTGACGCCGAGAGCGAACCCCTTGAATTTGGGAGTCCAGCCGTCGAGGTTCCGGCCGTTGAAGATCGGGACCCACTTCGCTGAGTCCGCAGCGCGTTCCTGAGAGGCACGGCGCATCTCAGCTACGCCCCTAGGCAAGTCGGGCTCGGCCGGCGCGGTGAACATGATTAATGAAAGGAAAACCAGAACTGCTTGCGAGAGGAACACGATGAGCCTCCTCGATCAGGGGATTTCGGGCGGGAAAGATTTCCGCCCCGCGATTATCATGACCTGTAATACAATGTAATTGGAAGAAAAACTCCAGATGTCGATGTAAACAATAGCCTTGAACGGTGAACAAATCCAGTCGTTCTCGACAGGGCGGCGAGGTGATGCTTGCAACTGACCGCTGAACAGGAGTCGATCGTCGAGGAACCGCCGAAGGGCAGGATCTATCTTGGAGGGATGGCCGGAGCGGGCAAGACGACGACGGGCGTGCGCAGGCTGAGACGGCTGATCGAGGCCGGGGTGCCCGCGCACACGATCATGGTGATCGTCCCGCAGAAGCGTCTGGCGATGCCGTATGCCGAAGAGATCAGGAATCCGCGGCGACGCGCCGGCGCCGAGGCGACCATCGCCACGCTGGGCAGTCTTTCGAGATACGTCGTCGGGCTCTTCTGGCCGCTCATTGTGGGGGAGCTCAGCCGCCGCGATCCTTATCGCCGGCTGACCTTCCTGTCGCTCGAAATGGTTCAGTATCTGATGTTCCGCCAGCTCGACCCGGTGATCGAGCGAAACGATTACTTCAACAGCGTCAGGATCGACAGGGCACGGCTCTTCAGCCAGATCGCCGACAATCTGAACAAATCGGCGATCGTCGGTTTTCCGCACACGGCGATCGCGACGCGGCTCAAATCGGCGCTGCCCGGCAGCCAGGAGAGCCTGCACATCTTCGACGACGCGCAGACCTGTGCCGGGATCTTTCGGGACTACTGCGTTGAGAACAATCTGCTCGATTTTTCGTGGCAGATCGAGATCTTCAGGAAGCTCTGGGCACACGGGGTCCCGCGGGCCTGGCTCGGCAACCGCTACCGGCATCTGATCGCGGACAACATCGAGGAGGACACGCCGGTCACGCATCGGGTGATCGCCGATCTGCTGCCGTCGATGGAATCGGCTCTGCTGATCTGCGACGACGAGGCCGGATACAGGCGTTTTCTGGGAGCCGACGAGGAGAGCGCGCGTGAACTTGAAAAGCTCTGCGACCGGAGCGTCCGGATGGAGCGGTCGCTGGTCATGTCCGATCAGGCGGGCGCGCTCCTGGAGGAGCTGAAAGAGACGATGACCGGCGAGGACGGAACCGGAGATCCGCACCAGACGGGGCGGGCGCGGCGTGCGATCGAGTTCACCTCGCCGGATCAGAACCGCTTTCACACGCAGATGCTCGACTGGGTTGCGGGAAGGGTCGAATCCCTCATCCGCGAGGAGGGCGTCAGTCCGGCCCGGATCGTCATTCTCGCGCCGCTGCTCCACGATTCGCTGAGATTTTCCCTGGTCACGCGGCTCGCGGGCAGAAAGATCGAGACATATTCGCTGCGGCCCTCGCGTCCGCTGCACGACGAACCCGCAACGCGGGCGCTGGTGACGATCGCCAAGCTCGCGCATCCGCAATGGGAGATCGGGCCGCGCCATCAGGTGACGGGCTTCGACATCATTCAGATGCTGACGCGCGCGATCGCCGGGATCGACCTGGCCCGCGCGACCCTGATCTCCGACGTGCTCTTCCGAAAGAACGCGCTCCATTCATTCGCCGCGATCACCAACGCTGAGATGCGCGCAAGGATCACTGAGGTCTTCGGCGGTCTTTATGAACGGATCTTCGCCTGGATCGAGAGCTACAAGGCATCGCCCCCGGAGACGATCGACGTCTTCCTGAGCAGGCTCTTCGGCGAGCTGCTTTCGCAGAAAGGATACGGCTATCATCGCGACTACGATGCGGCGCGCGTGGTCTCGAACCTGATCGACTCCTCGCGGAGCTTCAGGCAGGCGGCCGGGCAGATCGGCGATGAGATCGACATCGGCCACGAATACATGCGGATGGTCGACGAGGGCATTCTGGCCGATCAGTATGAGCCGAAACAGTGGCGCAAGCGGCCCGACGCGGTGCTGATCGCCCCGGCATACACATTTCTGCTCAGCAACCAGGCGGTCGACTATCAGTTCTGGCTGAACATCGATTCACCGGCGTGGAGCCGCAGGCTCTACCAGCCGCTGACGCAGCCCTACGTGCTCAGCCGGCAGTGGGTCGACGGAGAGATCTGGACCGACCATGACGAAAGTCGAGCCTCGCGGGAGATGCTTCAGCGTGTCGTGACGGGGCTGGTCAGGCGATGCCGGAAGAAGGTCTTCGTCGGATACAGTCGTTTCGACGAGCGAGGCAACGAGCAGGCGGGGGATCTGCGCGTGATCTTCGATCACCTGCTTCGCCGCCCGGTCGAGGAGGATCAGCTTGAGCAGTCGTGAATTCACTCCCAGACCGAGCCAGGCGAAGGTGCTCGCATTCAGCGGCGGGAAGATGGGGGTCTCGGCCGTCCCGGGCAGCGGCAAGACGTGGACTCTCTCGTGCCTGGCGGCGAAGCTGGTCCGCGAGATGCCGCTCGAGATGGACCAGCAGATTCTGGTCGTGACGCTGGTCAACGCCGCGCGCGGCAAGTTCGAGCAGCAGGTCAGGGATTTTCTCGGAGAGGAGAACCTCGGCACGCTCTACCGCGTGCGAACGCTGCATGGCCTTGCCAACGACATCGTCAGCGAGCGCCCGGGGCTGGTCGGCCTGGCCGACGACTTCCAGATCGTCGATGAGTTCGAGGCCTCGGATATCATCAAGGAGGCGGCCGGCGCCTGGTTCACGGCTCACAGGGATTTCGGCGTCGAGGAGTATCTGGCGCCGGATCATCAGAACAGCGAGAAGTCGCGATTTCAATGGCGCAACGATGCGACGGGCATCGCCGGTGAGTTCATCAGGCGGGCCAAGGACTTCAGAAGAAGCCCCGAAGACCTGCGTGCGGTCCTCGCGGAATATTCGAGCCCGCTGCCGCTGGCCGAGATGTGCGTTCATATCTACGATGCATACGAGCGCGGCCTGCGCTATCGCGGAGGCGTCGACTTTCAGGATCTGATCCGGCTGGCGCTGGACGCGCTGGAGGCGGACGCTGATTTCCTGGCCCGGCTGAGGCGCCGCTGGCCGGTGATCCTCGAAGACGAGGCGCAGGACAGCAGCAAGCTGCAGGAGGAGATCCTGCGCAAGCTGACCGGGGACGAGGGCAACTGGGTGCGGGTCGGCGATCCCAATCAGGCCATCTACGAGACATTCACGACGGCGAGCCCGGAGTTTCTGCGCGAGTTTCTGCACGAGCCCGGAGTCGTTCCGCGGGAACTGCCCGAGAGCGGTCGCAGCGCGCCGGCGATCATCTCGCTCGCCAACCGGCTGATCGAGTGGTCGCTCAAACATCCGAACGACGAGATCCGGCGACGCACTCCGCTCGAGCATCCGCTGATCGAGCCGGCCGGCGACAACCCGCCCGATCAGCCGTCGAATATCAGGATCCACCTCGACGACAGGATGAGTCCGGAAGAGGAGCGCATTCAGGTCGCCCGTTCGCTCAAGGAATGGCTGCCGGAAAACCCGGAGCGAACCGTGGCCGTGCTGCTGCCGACCAATCCGACCGGCGCAGAGATGAGCAAGGTGCTGGCGAAATTCCAGATACCCTTCATCGAAGTTCTCAAGACCACAACGTCCACGAGGCAGGTTGCGGGCTCGCTCTACCGGCTGACATCGTTTCTCGCCAATCCGGTCGAGAGCCAGGCGCTGAGCGATGCCTTCACGGTCTGGATGCGCGACAGGCGCGACGATCCGGAGACGCGCGAGACGGCCGCCCTGCTCAAACGCGTCGGCCGGGTCGAACAGTTCACGGCTCCCCGCGAGAGCGACTGGCTGCTCGATAACGTCTCCCGGACGGATTTTCCTGAACGCTACGACCTGCTGGTCGAATTCAGGGACTATGTCCGACGGTGGCAGGATTCGACTCAACTGCCGGTCGATCAGATGCTGCTCTCGATCACCGGCGACATCTTCCGCGAGCCTGTCGATATCGCGACGGCATACAGTCTGGCGGTCCACGTCCGCGGCATGTTCGACGTCAATCCCGAGCACAGATTGAGGGAGTGCGTCGGCGAGCTGAAGGATATCGCGATGAACCGGCGCAAGGTGACCGGCCTGAGCGACGAAGACGAACAGTTCGATCCGTCCCGTTACAAGGGACAGGTCGTCGTCATGACGCTCCATCGCGCCAAAGGACTCGAATGGGACCGCGTCCATCTGATGTCGGTCAACAACTACGACTTTCCGTCGGTCGATCCATTCGACACTTTCATCGGCGAGAAGTTCTATGCCCGCGACGGCCTCAATCTGAGCGCCGAGGCGCTGGCGCAGCTCCGCGCGATCACTGCCGGCTCCCCGTACCGCGAGGGCCGGGCAACTCACGAGGCGCGCCTCGAGTATGCCGCGGAGCGGCTGCGGCTGCTCTTCGTCGGCATCACGCGCGCCAAACGCGAGCTGATCGTCACCTGGAACACGGGACGGGATGGACGGCGGGTGCCCGCCAAACCGCTGCCGCACCTTGGCAGATTCCTGGCGGAGCAGTATCCGGCTGGAACCGATCAATAATTTAATCCGCATCAAACGCTGTTGGTACTGACAATGAGAAAGTTAGCCGGGAATCTGCTCTGGATCGATTGCACGGGCGGCCTGCTTGCGGGGCTCATCATGCTCGCGATCCATCCTGTCATTGCCAGCTGGCACAACCTGCTGCCCGCGGTAATCGCTGGAATTGGCCTGGTGAATCTGATCTACGGCAGTTTTTCCCTGCTGATTGCAACCCGCAAGAAACGCCTGATGATAATGGTTAAGACGCTCGCAATCGCAAACACAGTCTGGACGGCGATTTGCGGCGTTCTGTTGATCTGCTTCCGGGATGAAATCTCGACTTCAGGTATTCTTCACCTGACGGCCGAGGGGATTTATGTCGGGGCGCTCGGATTGGCGGAATGGAAATACCGCGATTTGCTGGCCAATGGCTAAATGCATTATCCGGAAACCGGACGTTGACAATCTGAACATTGAAGCTGAAGACGATGCAATTACCTGATGATTTCATATTCAGCCAGAGCTCGCTGCAGGACTATGTTGAATGTCCGCGGCGGTTCGAGCTCAAATATCTGAAGGAGGTGGAATGGCCCGCGCTGGAGGTATCGCCGGCGATCGAGCACGAAGCGGCGATGCTCAAGGGGCAGGATTTTCATCATCTGCTGCACCAGCATGCTCTGGGCGTACCGGCTGAGGCGATCGAGGCGACGATCGCGGATGCGACGCTGCGCGGATGGTGGGAGAACTACCTGCGCTCAGTGAATCTGCCGGCCGAACGTCATCCGGAAATGATGCTGACCGCCCCCGTCGGAGACCGCCTGGTGATGGCGAAATACGACGCGGTGGCGAAGATGCCCGACGGATCATTTCTGATCATCGACTGGAAGACAGGCAGAATGCCTGCAAAGGCGAAGCTGGCCGGGAGGATGCAAACGATCGTCTATCCCTGGGTGCTGGCGCGGGCCGGCGACTGGCTCAACGACGGAGAGCCGATACCGGCCGAGCGGATCAGAATGAGCTACTGGTACGCGGAGACGGGAACGACGATCGATTTTTCGCTGACCGAGGCGCAACTCGCGAGCGACGGCAGTCGGATCGAGGCGATGATCCGCGAGATCAAGGAGAGATACGAGTTTCCGATGACCGTCGAGGAGCGCCGGTGCCGCTTCTGCCGCTATCGTTCGCTCTGCGAGCGAGGCATCGAGGCGGGCGACCTGAGCGAGATCGACGAAGACTCGGACGTCGAGGACCCGATCGTCGACCTCGATCGGATCGAGGAGATCTCATTCTGATGCAATGGCGTGAGCCCGAACAAGTCAGCGTGCCGGAGGAGATCGCGCGGCAGGTCGGCGGGCATCCGCTGATCGCGATGCATCTGCTCAGGTCCGGGGTGACGACTCCGGAAGCGATCCGACGATTTCTCGATCCGGACGCCTATCTGCCTGATTCGCCGTTCGAACTGCCGGACATGGAGATCGCTGTCGAACGGCTGCACAAGGCGATCGGTGAAGGCGAGCGGATCCTGATCTGGGGAGACTTCGATGTCGACGGACAGACTGCGTCGGCGCTGCTCTTCACGGCTCTGCGCGGAATGGGAGCGGATGTCCGGTATCACATTCCGCTGCGCGACGGCGAGGGACACGGCATGCACCTGCCGAGGCTGCGCCGGTGGCTCGATGAGGACATCGGACTGATCATCACCTGCGATACCGGCATCACAGCTCACGAGGCGGTGGATACGGCGGCGGCCGCCGGGGTCGACGTGCTGATCACGGACCATCATCTGCCGGGAGGTACTCTGCCGCGGGCACGGGCGGTCATCAATCCGATGCGCCTGCCCGCCGGGCACCGGATGCGCGAGATGCCGGGTGTCGGCGTGGCCTGCGAACTGATCCGGGCCGCGACGGGAGAATTGAACGAAGACCTGCTGGATCTGGTCGCGCTCGGCATCGTCGCGGACGTCGCGGAACAGAAGAACCAGACACGATGGATGCTCCAGCGCGGGCTGAGAACGATGCGCCGCGGAACGCGATCCGGCCTGCTCGCTCTCTTCGGAACCGCGCAGCTCGATCAGTCGGATCTGACGGAGACCGACGTGGCATTCGGTCTCGCGCCGCGCCTCAATGCGCAGGGACGGCTCGGAGACGCCTCGGCCTGCGTCGAACTGCTCTCGACCGACGACCCCGCGCGCGCCGCCGAACTGGCATGGCAGCTCGAAGGGATCAATGCGCGCCGCAAACTGGAATCCCGTTTGATCGAGGAGAGCGCCCGCAGTCTGATCGACCGCGATCCGTCGCTGCTGGAATACGCGGCGATCGTGCTCTCGCATTCTGAATGGAGCGGCGGCATCGTCGGCATCGTCGCCAACCGGCTCGCCGAAAGCCTGCACAAACCCGTCATCATGCTTTGCGAAAAGGACGATCTCGCCTTCGGCTCGGCGCGATCCGTCATCGGCTGCAACATCACCGACGCCCTCACGAGCTGCCGCGACATGCTCCTCAAATTCGGCGGACATGCGATGGCCGCGGGGCTCGCGCTGCGCCGCGACTCGATCCACGAATTCAGGCGCCGCATCTCCCGCGCCGTCCGCGAAATGGCGCCGGAGACTGCGGTCGAGCCGACGCTCGGGATCGACGGATACCTCAACCTGAAGGAGATCACGATCGATCTCTGCCGCGACTTCCGGCGTCTGGCGCCGTTCGGCAACGGCAATCCGCCGCTCACTCTGGCGACGCGCGATCTGCGACTCGCCCGCGGGAAACGCATCGGCCGCAGGGGCGATCATTACGAGATGACCGTCGAGGATGAACTCGGCAACCGGCAGCGCGTCATGTGGTGGGGCCGCGGCGACGATCCGCTGCCCGAAGGACGCTTCGATCTCGCCTACACTCTGCGCATCGACAAGTTCAGGGACCGGAACGAACCCGTCCTCGAACTGATCGATTTCAGGATCATCGACGCGCATCAGACGGAAATCTCCAGCGATGAACGGGAATTTTCATTCGAGGATCTGAGCGGAATACAGGACAAGACGGTCAGGCTGGGAAAATTGATCGAGGAATATCCGGATGCCGTCGTCTGGCGCGAGGACGACGCCTCGGTCGAGGGCGTGACGCGCTCCGGACTCGAAAAGGCCGATACGCTGATAGTCTGGACCGTCCCGCCCGGCCCCGAGGAATGGGAAGCTGCCCTGACGACCGTCGAGCCTGAAAGAATCTTCCTCTTCGGGCAGCAGCCGGAAGAACCGAGGCTCGAATCTTTCCTCCAGCGACTCGGCGGCATGCTCAAGTTCGTCATCAGCTCCCGCGGAGGCGTCACGGGAATCGACGAGCTCGCCGCCGCGACCGCTCAACGACCATCGACCATTCGCTATGCCCTGCTCTGGTTTCAGCAGACCGGCAGACTGCACGTCGGTATCGATAAGGACGGCGGCGTCACGATCGCGCCGCGCCCGCAGCCCTCGGCCCCTCCCGCGGCACCGTCGCTCGAAGCGCTGATCCGCAATTCGCTCGGCGAAACCGCCGCCTGGAGACGAAATTTCGGAGCGCGGCGCCCGCGGGCGCCACTTTCGTAACAGTTCCGCTATCGATCAGCCTCTGAAAGCGGCGCCCGCGGGCTCCGCGCTCCAAAGGCTTCGAGGTATTTGATCCCGGCGCCGGTATTGAAGATGACGACGCGATCGTTCTGGCCGACGCGCCCCTCGTCGATCAGGCGGCGCAGAGCGGGCAGGCAGGCCGCGCCTTCCGGAGCGCAGAAGATCCCCTCGGCCGAACCGATCTCGCGAGCAGCCTCGATCATCTCATCATCCGTCACGGCGATCGCTCCGCCGCCGCTCGCACGCAGGATGTCGAGCATGATGAAATCCCCGATCGCCTTGGGAACGCGAAGCCCCGAGGCAACGGTATGCGCGTTTTCGAACTCGGGAGCGTCATTCCATCCCTGCTCGAAGGCGCGAACGATCGGAGCGCATCCGGCGGCCTGAACCGTGATCATCCGCGGTCGCTTCGATCCGATCCATCCCATCCGCTCCATCTCGTCGAAGGCCTTCCACATCCCGACCAGTCCGGTTCCGCCGCCTGTCGGGTAGAGGATGACATCAGGCAGCTCCCAGCCCATCTGTTCGGCCAGTTCGTAGCCCATCGTCTTCTTGCCCTCGATCCGGTACGGCTCCTTGAGCGTCGAAACGTCGAACCAGCCCTCCGCCTCCTTGCGCCTCGCGACCTCGGCGCCGCAGTCCGTGATCAGGCCGTCGATCAGCGTCACGTGCGCTCCCATCTCGACGCACTCGATCCGGTTGGCGGCCGGCGTATCGCTCGGCATGAAGATGTGCGCCTCCATTCCGGCACGCGCGGCGTACGCCGCCATCGCTCCGGCGGCATTGCCCGCCGACGGAATGGCGACCTTTCTGACGCCGAGCTCCTTCGCCATCGAGATAGCCATGCACAGCCCGCGCGCTTTGAACGCGCCGGTCGGATTGAGCGATTCGTCCTTGATGAAGACTCCGGTCAAACCCAGCTTCGCGCCGATCCGCGGCGCCGGGATGAGCGGCGTCCAGCCTTCGCCGAGCGTGACGATGTTTGAGTCATCGACCACCGGCAGCACCTCGCGGTAGCGCCAGAGAGACGAGACGCGTCCCGGCAGACTCTCGCGCGTCAGCGCTCGCGCGGCCTTCTCCAGGTCATAGCGGACCAGCAACGGCTTGCCGGCCTCCGAGAGGTTATACAACCGGTTCGGTGGATAGGTTTTTCCGGTCAGGGAACATTCGAGATGAGTTACATTCATAATAAGTAGAAAGTAGAAAGTAGAAAGTGCGTCGGCGACTGAACTTCGCCTGGATAACCTGATTATCTCCTGCCTGATTGACGCTGGGAAGATTTCAGGCCGCTGATTATGCGACTGACCTCCTCCGCTTGACGTTGTAATCCATCAAATGATGTTTGATCAAGGTATCCGACGTCCAGAGCGACATACAGTTGCGCCCTTAACTCTCCGCATGAGGCTTTGGCGATCGAGAGAAACTGGTGAAACTCGCCCTGCCTGTTACGCTCGAATCCTTCTGCTATATTGGACATAACAGAAACCGCGGCTCGCCTGATCTGATCACGCAGGCCGAAATCCCTTGCAAACCTGGTGTCTTCAGAGATTCTGTAAATATCCCGGGTAAGCGTGCGAGCCCGCTGCCACGCGATCAAGTCCTCAAATCTCCTGACAGGCGGTTTCTTGTCCATCATTCGAGTTTTCTCTGTTCTTTACTTTCTACTTTCTACCTTCTACTTTCTACTCTTTTCGGGGGACGGTGAGGACGCCCCCCTCTTTCTACTTTCTACTTTCTACTTTTTACTCCTTATGGGCGGCGCCTCAATCTCGTTCTTGACCGTGGCGGCGCCGCAGGTTTTGGCGATGCGGGTTGCGGCGCCCTTGCTGCCGGCATTGACCGCCTTGCCGGTGAGCGTCGCGGCTCCCTGACTGACCGAAACGCCGAATCCCTGCTCGCGCAGTTTCTCGGATTTCGCCAGACGGTCGGTGATGCAGCTTTCGATCTGGGAGTCCGATTTCGGCGCGGACGCTTTTTCGACCGACTGGCCGCCGAGAGCGAAGATCGAGACGGTCATCAGGATCAGACTGAGCATAGAAAAAACGATTCTCTTCATTTTGCCTCCAAATGTGTGGGATTGGTTTGAGGGGTGGCTCAGCGGTTTCGATCCGCAGCAGGTGGGATGACTTCGATATTCTGCTCCATCATCCGCGATTGAGCAAGAAAAAAATTTCTGGAGTGCGACGGCCCGGCGTCGCTTTAGCAGCCCGGC
>CALBSU010000213.1 GCA_937967285.1 uncultured Acidobacteriota bacterium | reverse complement strand
GGGATGATATGTGAAGGCAATGGTCAGTTATCATCAGTCAGAATTTGCCGAACGGAGGGATCTCAGGCCTGCATTTCATGGAATCCCTCTGCCCCCTCTGCACCTCTGCGGTACAAATTTGAAATATCCTCAATCAACCGCTCTCTGGAATACTTTTCGAACACAAAATCGCGAGCGCGGAGGCCCATCTCGCGGCGCAGGTCTTCCCGTTCCAGAAGGAATCTGATCGCGGCGGCGAAGGCGATGTGATCACGGCCGGGGCTCATCAGTCCGTGCCGGCATACTTTAAATCCGTCTCGCTGCTCGATAACCTCTCCCATCAGGTCGCGCACGCCACCAACGTCGGTGGCTACCGCTGGAACCCCACGGCTCATCCCCTCGATCAGCGTCAGCGGAGTCCCCTCGTTGAGCGAGGTCAGCGCCACAATATCCAATTCGGAATAGAGCGCTCCGACATCATCCCTGAATCCGGTGAAGGTGACAAGTTTTTTTATCTTCAGCGTTTCGACCTCCGCTTCCAGTTCTTCCCTCAGATGGCCGTCGCCGATGACTACGAAATGGGCGCCGGTATCCAGCAAACCCGCGCAGGACTGCAGGAACATCGAATGATTCTTGACCTCGCACAGCCGGCCGACGATCCCGATCAGGCCCTCGCCGTTTTCAAGGCCCAGTTCCCTTCTCAGGTTCACGGCAGGACTCGCCATCTCCTCGAGATCCAGCCCGAGCGGTATGATCGAAAACTGTTCGCGCCGCCCGACCCCGAAATCCCCATGAATCTCATCGAACTGCTGACGGCTGATGACGATGATCCGGTCCGTACAGAACCTCGCCAGCGCCCGCTCGATCATCACGAAGATCCCCGTCTTCAGCCGCCCGTAATAACTGTGGAAGATGTGCCCGTGAAAGGTGTGATAGATGCGAACATGCCGGCGCGTAAGCACTCTGTAGATCGTCGCCGCGACTCTGCCTGCCGCTCCAGCCTTGGCCTTGTGCGTATGAACGATGTCCGGCCGGAGCCTGAAAAAGAGCCTGAGCAGCTTCCAGATCACCAGCATGTCGCGCGGGCTCAACTCCCGCGACATCTCAGGAATCACCACCGGCTCGACCCCGGCCCGGTGAGCGAACCATGACATATCGCCCTCACCCTCCGGCACCGTCCCCGTCACCAGCGTCGTCGAGAACTCATTCGGATCCAGACCCGCCGTCAGCCAGGTCACATGCTTTGCCGGCCCGCCGATGTTCAGCCTGTCGATGATGCGGATTACCTTGAGCGACATGTTAATTTCGACGCCAAGATGCCAAGAGTTGCCAAGATAGATTTCGACGCCAAGAAGCCAAGATTGGCCAAGAGTGTTAAATATATTTGTAACTGCTCAGCCATTTTAGCGGGACATTCTCATATCAAGCCCGC
>CALBSU010000212.1 GCA_937967285.1 uncultured Acidobacteriota bacterium | reverse complement strand
AGTATAAAGAGGCCGGTCGGGTTCAGCAGTTGTAACCAAGACCTGCCTCTTTTACTTTTTACTTTATACTTTGTACTTTGTACTGACATATGAGAACAGAATCGAATTCCTGCCCTTCAATAATCGAGGTGGTTCGCGGTCAACTGGTCGAGTCGCGGCACCGGGGGTACATCGCGGTGGTCGACGGGCGAGGCCGCCTGGCGGCGAGCGTGGGCGATATCTCGGTGCGGACGTGGTACAGGTCCGCGGCAAAGCCGTTTCAGACGCTCGCGCTGGTCGAAAGCGGCGCGGCTGAGGCTTTCGGTCTGACGCAGGCCGAACTGGCGGTCATCACCGGCTCTCACAGCGGTGAAGAGGTCCATCTCGAGGCGGTCAGGTCGATCCTCGAAAAGATCGGGCTGGCTGAGACCTCGCTGCTGTGCGGGGCTCACATGCCGTTTGATGATGCGGCGGCCAGAGAGCTGCGTTCTTCGGGGCGGAGCCCGTCGGTGCTTCACAACAACTGTTCCGGCAAGCATGCCGGGATGCTCGCTTTCTGCCGCCGTCTCGGCGCGCCGGTCGAAAATTACATCGATCCTGAGCATCCGATCCAGCGCAGGATCCGGAACGTCATCGCGTTATTTTCGGGGATCGGCGAGGATGAAATAGACGTCGCGATCGACGGGTGCAGCGCGCCGGTCTTCGGACTGACGATCGAGCAGATGGCGCGCGGTTACGGAGCGCTGGTCGCCGGATCGATCCGCGAAGAATCGGCCGCCCGCGTGGTCGGCGCGATGATCGAGTATCCCGAGATGGTCGGCGGAAGCCGCAAGCGCCTGGATACCGATCTGATGCGGGTTATGAACGGGACCCTGATCTCGAAGGTCGGCGCGGAAGGAGTGCAATTGCTCGGAGTCCGGCCGAACGAAAACTACCCGCATGGTCTGGGCATCGCGATCAAGATCGAGGACGGAGACATCCGGCGGGCACGGGATCCGGTGGTCATCGAAACCCTGCGGCAGCTCGGACTGATTGACCCGCGGCAGGCGGCCGCGCTGTCGGCCTACGCCGGATCGAAACAGTTCAATTATCGCGGACTCGAAGTCGGAGAGGTGCGCCCCGCTTTCACGCTGGTGAATCATTGAACGAAGAGATTCGACGGCTCTTTCCCGTCACCGAAAATTACATCTACCTCAATCATGCGGCCGTGGCGCCGATCTCGCTGCCGGTCCGCGATGCGATCGACAGGTACACCCGCGAACTGGCTGAGAAGGGGCTGGCCGATTACCGGAAGTGGTTCGCCGAGGTCCGGCGGGTGAGGGGGCTGGCGGCACGCTTCATCGGCGCCTCGCAGGACGAGATCGCATTCGCGCCGAACACCTCATCCGGGCTGTCGATGGTCGCAAACGGGATCGACTGGCGGGAGGGCGATAACATTGTGACCGCGGATTGCGAGTTTCCCGCCAATCTCATTCCATGGCGGAGGATCTCGCGCGAGCACGGCGTCGAACTCCGCATGGCGCGCGAGCGGGACGGAAGGCTGGAGACCTCCGAGATCCTCGGTCTGATCGATGACAGGACGCGCGTGGTCAGCCTCAGCTTCGTCGAATACGCGAGCGGTTTCAGAAACGACCTTGCTGCGATCGGCGCTGAAGTCAGGAAGCGCGACGCGATCTTCGTCGTCGACGCGATCCAGGGGCTCGGCGCACTGTCGCTGGATGTCTGTCGATGCTCGATCGACGCGCTCTCGGCCGACGCGCATAAATTTCTGCTCGGACCGGACGGTTGCGCGCTCTTCTTTGTCTCGAATCGCGTCATTGAACGTATTCGCCCGACGCTTGTCGGCTGGATGTCCGTCGCCAGGCCGTTCGATTTCAGCGATCCCGATCAGCCGTGGGCGCCGGGCGCGGTGAGGTTCGAACCGGGCGCGCTCAATACCGCCGGAGTCCTCGCTCTCGGCGCGGCGATCGAGCTATTCGATCAGGTCGGCATGGACGAGGTAGAAAAATACCTGATTGATCTTGGAGACTATCTCTGCGAGCGCGTCTCCGAAAAAGGCTACCGCGTCGTCAGTTCCCGTCGAAACGGCGAAAAATCCGCGGTCATCTGCATCCGGCACGACCGGCACAGCGCGGAATCGCTCTATGCTCATCTCGAGGAACGGCGTATCATCACTACGCACAGACTCGGACGCCTGCGCATATCGCCCCACTTTTACAATACCCGCTCCGAGATCGACCGGCTGGTCGAGGAACTCCCCGGTTGAGACCTCGATCGATGCATAAATAACCGGACCCGGACCGGTCCCATAATTTCAGGAGGAACTGCGAATGAACAAGGAGATGACGATACTGATCATTGCTCAGAACGGGCTCAAGACCGCCGCCACCCTCTTCGCATCGAAGGCCGCGAGGCTCGAAAAGAAGCTCAAAAATCTGACCGATAAGAAGGAGATCGCCGCACTCAAAAAACGCCTCGGCAAGGCGAAGAAGCTCGCTTCGATCCTGACCGCTGCCGATGAGGGCATCACAGCCTACATGCGTGAAAACGCAGATGATGAAGAGTAGCTCATCCCTGGGGGCGAGATCGGCACTGCCCTCCCGCCTCCTCTTCTCACCTTTCACACCCGGACAAAACTCCACGTTTTTCCCCGTTTACTTGCCGCGCGTCTTGTGACATGATTCACGCGCAGTTAATTAGATCTTACCAAACCGCCTGAAATAACAGAAAAAGAGCTTTGCTGGAATAAGAAAAATGGGCTGGGAGACAGAGAACTATTACCCGGAACAGAGGTCGAACTGTGCGCGGGCAGACTCTCCGTGCGGTTAGAGGAGAGCTGTTCGATGAGAAGCGGAAATCAGAGAGGGAAGTATTTACCTTGATGGAGGCTGAATCATCATGCTCAGTAAGATCAAATTATTGATATTGATAACAGGGCTGACGCTGGTTTCCGGAATCGAATTGCGGGCGCAGGAATTCCGCGGATCGATTACCGGCAGGGTCACGGAAGCATCGGGAGCGGCGGTGGCCGCCGCCCAGGTGACGGTTAGAAACAA
>CALBSU010000210.1 GCA_937967285.1 uncultured Acidobacteriota bacterium | reverse complement strand
AGTCGCTGATCGTCGATATGGACGAGAAGGTCTATGAGCAGATAGTCAATGTCGCGACCCTGCCGGGAATCGTCGGAGCCTCATATGCCATGCCGGACGCTCACTGGGGGTATGGATTTCCGATCGGCGGGGTGGCGGCATTCGATTCTTCGAAGGGAGGCGTCGTTTCGGCCGGCGGCGTGGGATTCGATATCTCGTGCGGAGTTCGGACGATGCTGACCGGTCTCAGCCGGAAGGAAATCGAAGACGTCAGAGACGAACTGGCCGGGAACCTCTTCAGGACCATTCCGGCCGGGGTGGGAAGCACCGGAAAACTGACGCTCGACCGGGCCGAGATGGATAAAATGCTGACCGAAGGCGCGGAGTGGGCCGTTCGCCGCGGTTACGGTGACTGGAGCGATCTTGAGCGAGTCGAGGAGGGCGGAAGGATGGAGGGCGCGGATCCCGCCGCCGTCTCCGACCACGCCAAGCGCCGCCAGCACGCCGAGATGGGTACGCTCGGTTCCGGCAACCATTATCTGGAAGTTCAACTGGTCACTGAAGTCTATCGGGAGGATACGGCTGCGGCCTTCGGCATCGCGAGCGGCGATATCGTCGTCAGCATCCACTGCGGATCGCGCGGCCTGGGGCATCAGATCGGGACCGAGTTCCTGAAGAAGATGGTCGTCGCCGCATCCGGTTACGGGATCGATCTTCCGGATCGCGAACTGGCCTGCGCTCCGATCGATTCTCCGCTCGGCAGGGAATACCTCGGCGCCATGCGCGCCGGCATCAACTGCGCGCTCGCCAACCGGCAGATCATCAGTCACCTGGTCCGTCAGGCATTCAGCGACATCTTCCCGGGCATCGGTATGCCGCTTCTCTACGACGTCTCGCACAACACCTGCAAGGTAGAAACTCACAGCGTGAACGGCGATCCGAAGCAGCTCCATGTTCATCGCAAGGGGGCGACGCGGGCGTTCGGGCCGGGCCATCCGGATCTGCCGGAGTCGCTGCGACGCGCCGGGCAGCCGGTCCTGATCGGCGGCACGATGGGAACGGCTTCATACATTCTGGTCGGCACGAAGGAGAGCGAACAGCTCGCCTTCAGCTCGGCCTGTCATGGCGCCGGGCGCAGCATGAGCCGCACCCGCGCGCTCAAACAATGGAACGGACGACAGCTTGTCGACGACCTTGCAGCCCGAGGCATCATCGTCCGCAGCCCCTCGATGCGCGGCGTGGCCGAGGAGGCGCCGGGCGCCTACAAGGACGTCGGAGCCGTCGTCGACTCGGCGGACAGCTCGGGACTGGCCTTCAAGGTGGCCCGGCTGGAACCACTGATCGTCATCAAGGGATGATCCATGTCCCGGATCAGGAGGTGAAGAAAGACTTGCCCCGAAATCTCCCGCTCAGGGTGAGCCGCAAAATCAAATGACATTTCAGATCTCGGTTTTCGTGAGAGATAAGATCCAAGAGAGAAAGGAACATATCATGATACTTCCAGTTCAGATTACATTCCGCAACATGGACTCATCTGCAGCAGTCGAGGATAGGATACGCGAGGAAGCGGCCAGGCTGGATACCTTTTACGACCGGATCATGAGTTGTCGGGTGATGGTCGAGATACCTCATCACCATCACCAGCGCGGGAATCCTTTTCACATTCGAATAGATCTCGGCGTGCCGGGCAGGGAGATCGTCGTCAAACACGAACCGAGCCTCCACCCTGAGCAGGCCGGACACAACCGGATCAGCAAAACCGGAGAGATTCAGGGCGCTCACAAGGATGTCTACGTCGCAATCCGCGACGCCTTCAGGATCGCCGCGAGGGAATTGAGGGAGTATGCCCGCCGGCAGCGCGGCCAGGTCAAAGCTCACGAAGAGGCGCCGGTCGCCACAATCGCCAGAATCTTTCCCGATGAGGGCTACGGTTTCATCGAGACATTTCCCGGCGAGGAGGTCTATTTTCACAGGAACAGCGTGATCAACGCGGAGTTCGAAAAACTGGAGGTCGGAACCAGGGTCGCGTTCGCGGAGGAACACGGCGACAAGGGACCGCAGGCGAGCACCGTGCGAGTCCTCTGAAATGGAGTGCGGCGCCTGCGGGCGCCGCTCTGTAGTTCGAGATGCGGGTATTTGACTACTGAAGCATCGGCCAAAGGCGTTCTTTACGAAGGACGATGTTCTGGTATTCGACTTTTAGAGCGGCGCCCGCGGGCGCCGCACTCCCGATAATTCCGGTAAATTTCACCCCACAGACAGTAAATTTCCGCAAAACAGCCCGCCGCATGCGCGCCGGAAAACGAGGTTGGCGCGTATCCTGCCTGAAATCAATAGTTTGCGCTTCGGACTGAATGGCGCATCAGAGGAATGATGCTTGCAGGTGTAGAAATTCAGTTGAGTTGCGATTCCTGCCTTTGAACTACCCGGCTTGAATCAGCATCGATCGAGCTGAAATTCACAGATCCGAGGCTAATAAATGAAGAGGACAAAGAAGACGATAGACGGCAACGAAGCGGTTGCGCACGTTGCTTATCAGATCAATGAAGTTATAGCCATCTATCCGATCACGCCGTCATCGCCGATGGGCGAGTGGGCGGATGCGTGGGCATCGGCCGGCCGGCCGAACATCTGGGGGACGGTGCCGACGGTGGTCGAGATGCAGAGCGAGGGAGGAGCGGCGGGTGCGGTGCATGGTTCGCTTCAGACCGGATCGCTGACGACGACCTTCACGGCGTCGCAGGGGCTGCTGCTGATGATCCCGAACATGTACAAGATCGCGGGCGAGTTGACGCCGATGGTGATCAACGTGGCGGCGCGGGCGCTGGCGGCTCAGGGGCTGTCGATCTTCGGCGATCACAGCGACGTTATGTCGGCGCGATCGACGGGCTTCGCGATGCTCTGCTCGAATTCGGTCCAGGAGGCGATGGATTTCGCGCTGATCGCCCAGGCGGCGAGTCTCGAATCGAGGATCCCGTTCATCCATTTCTTCGACGGATTCAGGACCTCGCATGAGGTGGCGAAGGTCGAGATGCTGGAGCCGGAAGATATGCGGGCAATGATCGACCTGGATCTGGTGATGGCGCATCGCGGGAGAGCGCTCACGCCCGAACGCCCGGTCATCCGCGGCACGGCTCAGAATCCCGATGTCTATTTTCAGGCCCGCGAGACGGTCAATCCCTTCTACGACGCCTGTCCGGGCGCGGTGCAGCGCCAGATGGACAGATTCGCCGGGCTGACCGGGCGGCGTTACAGCCTCTACGAATACCACGGAGCCCCGGATGCCGACCGCGTGATCGTCATGATGGGTTCGGGCGCGGAAGCCGCGCACGAGACGGTCGATTATCTGAATGCGAGAGGCGACAAGGTCGGTCTGCTCAAGGTCCGGCTCTACCGGCCGCTCGACGCACGACTGTTCGTCAATGCGTTTCCTCCGACGACCCGCAGCGTTGCCGTGCTCGACAGGACGAAGGAACCGGGAAGCGGCGGCGAGCCGCTCTATCTGGACTGCATCGCGGCGCTGAGCGAAACGATCGCGGCGGGCGAGGCTCCGATGCAGGCCATGCCGCGAATAGTCGGCGGCCGTTACGGTCTGGCTTCGCACGAATTCACGCCGGCCATGGTCAAGAGCGTTTACGACAACCTCGCGGCCGAACGGCCGAGGAACCACTTCACGATCGGCATCGAGGACGATCTGTCGGGAACCAGCCTCGATTACGACGCGGACTTCTCGACCGAACCGGAGAGCGTCATTCGCGCGATGTTCTACGGTCTCGGTTCGGACGGAACAGTCGGCGCCAACAAGAATTCGATCAAGATCATCGGCGAGAATACGGACAATTTCGCGCAGGGCTATTTCGTCTACGATTCGAAGAAGTCCGGAGCGATCACCGTTTCGCACCTCAGATTCGGGCCGCAACCGATCCGCTCGACATATCTCATCTCGAAGTCCAATTTCGTGGCCTGTCACCAGCCAGTCTTTCTGGAGCGTTACGACATGCTCACGGGGCTGATCGAGGGCGGGACGTTTCTGCTCAACACTCCGCACGGTCCCGACGAGATCCGGGCTCAATTGCCGCGCGGGATGCAGGAGCAGTTGATCGCGAAACGGGCGAAGCTCTACGTCATCGACGCGAC
>CALBSU010000209.1 GCA_937967285.1 uncultured Acidobacteriota bacterium | reverse complement strand
TGAGTCGCCGGCGCAATGACGCGGACATCATTCAATCCGGTCCGCTCGGCCAGATCCGCGCGCAGCGGACCGATCTCAGTCCCCGGCTCGACGATCCGCGTGAACAGCCTCTCAGGCAGCCCCAGCCGTGCGATGATCGACCGGTTCCATGATTTAGTCACCGGATCGACCAACTGCGTCGTCGTCGCGTTCGTGTACTCGGTCAGAGCGATCCCGGTCAGATGAAAGTTTACCAGGTCCGGCATCAGCAGAAGATTCACCGCCGATTCAGGTATCCCTTCGAGAAAATGGGCATAGAGCTGGAAGATCGTGTTCAGGCTGAGGATCTGAATACCGGTCAGTCGATGAAGCTCGTCGCGCGGGATGATATCGAGCGCCCGGCCCATCACCTTCGTCGCCCGTTCGTCGCGATAACAGACCGGGTCCTCGATCAGATTGCCATTTGCATCGATCAGGCCGTAATCGACGCCCCAACTGTCTACGCCGATGCTGTACACAGTTTGACCGAGTTCCCGTGCGCGGAGCGCGGCATCGGTGAGCCCCGCCTCGATCTCGGCGAAAATCAGTGCCGCATCCCAGCGCAGATGGCCGGCCTCACGGCGCGGCGGATAGTGGAACCGCCTCACCTCCTCGAACAGAAACCTGTCCTCTCCGAAGCCGCCCAGAAAGACGCGTCCGCTTCCCGCCCCAAGATCGACAGCGATGTGAATCTGATCATTCATCGCTCAGACTATCCCGGCCGAGACGCCCGCCGTCGCCGGCCGTTCTTTTTCTTTCATTTGCCGGTATCCGCTCGCGCGAAAAGCGGCCAGCGGATCGATCGCCCCTCCGGCAAGCTGCCGCGCCCGAGCGATGACCGGCGCGACATCGGTCGTGAACGCCTGCTTCAGAATGCTCAGCGCACCGATCGCGTCGCACTTCTCCTGCGCTTCGGACAGCGCAGCGCGATCCACCAGATGCGCCTGAACGAAGGCCCGCACCAGCTCGACTGCGCTCAACATCAGCGATTCGATCGGATCGGTCACGTTGTGCGACTGATCGAGCATGTACGCCGGCGCGAAACCCGCCACGCCCTCCAGTTCCGCATCGACCAGTTCGTTGAAGATCAGGAAGAGCTGGAACGGCTTGATCGACCCCGCGTCCAGATCGTCGTCACCGTACTTGCTGTCGTTGAAATGAAAACCCGCCAGCTTGCCCGCCTGAATCAGACGCGCCACGATCATCTCTATGTTCACGTTCGGCGCGTGATGCCCCAGATCGACCAGGCACTTCGCCTGCGGCCCGAGCTGTGTCGCACAATAGTAGCTCGTCCCCCAGTCGTTGATCACCGTCGAGTAGAACGCCGGCTCGTACATCTTGTGCTCCATAAAGACCAGCCAGTCCTCGGGCAATGCGGCGTAGATCTCGCGCATGCTCTCGAGATACCTTTCGAGCGCCCGCCGAAAATGCTGCTGCCCCGGAAAGTTGCCGCCGTCGCCGATCCAGACCGTGTGCGCCTTCGATCCGAGCGTCTTTCCGATCTCGATGCATTCGATGTTGTGCTCGACCGCCTGCCTGCGGACCGCCGCGTCCGGATGCGTCAGACTGCCGAACTTGTACGACAGTGCCTGACCCGGCTGGTCCTGAAACGTGTTCGAATTCATCGCATCGAAACGCAAGCCTCTCTCCGCGGCGAAAGTCTTCAATTGCCCCGCATCCTTCGGCTTGTCCCACGGAATGTGCAGCGAGACCGCCGGAGTCGAGCGCACCAGACTGAAGATCGTCCCGCAGTCGTCCAGCTTCTCGAAGATGTCGCGCGGCTCGCCCGGACCCGGAAACCTCGCAAACCGCGTCCCGCCCGT
>CALBSU010000208.1 GCA_937967285.1 uncultured Acidobacteriota bacterium | reverse complement strand
TCGGTTTCTGTTTCCTGTACCCGTGAAATGCGACCATCAGTGTTTCGGTGGCGTCGGTATCGACCTTCCAGAGACTGGCGACGACCAGTGGAATATCGGAGGCGATGAAAATCCTCGACATGCCGATCATGCCCTCGCCTTCGAGGTAGCTCTCGATCCCGGAATCGCAGGAGGAGAGGACCGCCAGCCGGGTCCGGCGAGCGCCGGCCAAACGGGCATACTCGGCGTATATCTCTTCCGCCTGCAGGGTATCTGAATTCTTTTCAGCGGAACCGGCCCCGACCGACTCATGCGACAGGAGCAGTTTTGACTTCGTCGGGGACGTCTTGTCGACGACGTAATGCGAAGCAATGTGCACGACGTCGGCCCGACCCATCGCCGCGATCACCCTGCTCTTTTCAGCCTGCCCGTCGACCAGGACCGCCGAATCAGGATAGAAGGCCGCTATCCGCCGGGCTTCCTCGCCCGCCCTGAACAGCGGATCCAGGTTTGCGTATCGACGGCTGTCGAGCGTCGAGATCCCGATGCTCAGCAACCGCTCATCACGTCCCGCCGATTTCGACTGCAGCTCCGCCGCCCGTCTGGTGCAGTGAACGAAGATCGTGGAACCGGGCATGAAGCTGACCGGAGATCGCTCGACTAGATATTTCCCGCTGCCCGGCTTTCGCAGCGTCAGGAACGGCAGAAAGTTGAGCGCCTTGTCCGGAATGATGCAGAGATGCGTGCCGGGCTTGATCTGATTCTCGACCGGCGCGATCAACAGGCTGTAAAACCATTCCGACTCGGCATTCACGGCGGTGACGGAATAATCAGGATTTCTGTAATCGGCTATCTTCTTCTTGTACGCATTTACTCTCTCTCTCAGTTCCCGCTGCGAGACAGTCGATGTCCGGGTGAGCCGTCCATCCCGCGATACCGCCCAGATGACAACTCTATCCCTGAGCACCGCATACTGAACGAGCAGGACATTTGCGGGCAGCGCCGCCTGGATTTCGCTCAGCCCGACGGAAGTGGACACGGATTCAAGAAGGAAATCCGTCTCCCGGCTGTTCGAGGAGACGCTCGCCCTGGTCGAGATCAGATCGAGCAGGCTGCGCGCACGCGTCGATTCCGAAAAGTTGAAGGCGTACTCATCGTCCCTGCGGTCGATCAGAAAATCGATCGCGGCGTCGGCGAATTCCTGTTCGCGTCTGAAAAAACTGTTTCTGTAACCTTCATTCGAAAGATGTCTGCGATAGTTTTCTGTGGACCGGCGGATCTCTTTCAGATCCTCGTACGCATCCCGGTCATTGCCCGCCGCGATATGGGCCAGAAACCTGCCTTTCAGCCCCGAGTGCAGGCTGACTACGCTGTTCTCACGGGTATGCAGCTCGATCGACTCATTGAAATATTTGATAGCCTCGCCGTATTGTTTGCGGTCGTAGTAGAAGTCTCCGAGCAGCCCCGCAACCATGGCCCACCGCGTTCTGAATGCAACGATATGTGAATGATCACGAGCTGTTTTGTATGCGGTCTGATACATTCGCGCCGCTTCGTCATATCT
>CALBSU010000207.1 GCA_937967285.1 uncultured Acidobacteriota bacterium | reverse complement strand
GCGATCAGGATCTTTCTGTATTTGCTGTCGATAGTTCCTTCATTCATCTCGTTCTTCTCTTCGTTGTCGCTCATTGTTTTACGGATACCTCCATGCATCCTGTGATTATTTCCTGAAAGTTCTGATGATCCTTTCGGCCGCCCAGACTCTCTTCCGCCTGCTGCAGCGGGAGGCCACGATGATTGACATCAGTTCGTCGGTCGCCGAGGCCAGGTCCTCGTTGATGACCAGATAGTCGAACTGCCTGTAAGCGGCCATCTCGTCGAATGCATTGCGCAGGCGCAGCTTGAGATCTTCGCTGTCGTTCTGGCCGCGATAGCCGAGCCGTTTGACAAGCTCATCATATGAAGGCGGCAGTATGAAGATGCTGATCGCCTCGGGATAAAGCTTGCGGATCTGTTCGGCGCCCTGAATATCGATGGCCAGCAGAACGTCATAGCCGAATTTGACGGTCTCCTCGACGCGGCGTCGCGCCGTGCCGTAAAGATTCGAATGGACATATGCCCATTCCAGAAACTCGCCGCGTTCGACCATCGCTTCGAACTCGTCGCGGGTGACGAAGTAGTAGTCGATCCCGTTGCGTTCCTTCTCGCGCGGCGCGCGCGAGGTGTACGAGACTGACGGTCGAACCGATCGATCGCGCTTGAGCACCTCGCGAACCAGCGTTGTCTTGCCTGCTCCGGACGGGGCCGAAATGATGATCAGATTACCTGCCATGCGCCTTCATTCGACGTTCTGCGCCTGTTCGCGCAGTTTCTCGACCTCCGTCTTGATCTCGATCGCGGCGTCGCAGATCGACAGTTCGGCGGATTTCGAGAGGACGGTGTTCGCCTCGCGATTCGTCTCCTGCAGCAGAAAGTCGAGCTTCTTGCCGATCTCGCCGTCTCCGTTGATCAGCTCGCGCAACTGGATGAGATGGCTCTTGAGCCGCGCGATCTCCTCGGTGATATCGCTGCGTTCGGCCAGATAGGCGACCTCCTGAGCGAGTCGCGCCTCGTCGATCGTGGTCTTCTCGAGCAGTTCCGAGATCCGGGCCCGCAGCTTCTCGCGATAGGCATCGACCACTCCGGCCGAATCCGCCTCGATCACGGCCACGTGAGACTGGATCTTCTCGACGCGGGCGATGAGCTCCTTCTGAAGTTCGTGCCCCTCGACCGCGCGCATTGCGACGAGCGCAGTCAGGGCATGGGTCAGCGCGGTTTCGACTCCCTGAATAGCCGCTTCGCTCAGATTGCCGTTGCCGGTCGGCGCGCTCAGCACGTTCGGCAGCCTCGAGACAGTCGCCAGATCCGGTTCGCCTTCAAGTCCGAACTCGTCGCGCATCGTCCTGAGCGCATCGAGGTATCCGCGGATCAGCGGGCGGTTCAGTTCATAGACGGTGCTGCCGGTCTGCGTGAAGCTGATGTTGACGTCAACGCGCCCTCTCGAAACCGCCGCCTGGACCTGTTTCTTGAGCGCGACCTCGAGCGGCGCCAGATCCTGCGGCGCGCGCCAGTGGATATCCAGATTGCGGTTGTTGACCGAACGCAGGTCGACCGTCACCGAGAAGTCATCGCCCGCGGCCGTTCCCTTGCCATATCCCGTCATGCTCTTGAGCATCGTGTTCACGTCCCTTTCAGGTTCTCAGAGCGCCATCTGTTCGGTCTCTTCTTCTTCGGCGAACTGCAGCTCGTAAAGTCTGCGATAGATGCCGTCCCGGGCCAGCAGCTCCTGATGCGTTCCCATCTCGGCAATGCGCCCCGCTTCCATGACCACAATCCGGTCGGCGCGGCGGACGGTCGAGAGGCGGTGCGCGATGACGATCGTCGTCCGGCCGGTCATCAGATTATTGAGCGCCTGCTGGACCAGCCTCTCGCTTTCGGTGTCGAGGGCGCTCGTCGCCTCGTCGAGGATCAGGATCGGCGCGTCCTTGAGGATCGCCCGGGCGATCGCCAGCCGCTGCCGCTGTCCGCCCGAAAGTATCAGTCCCCGCTCGCCGATGACCGTCTCGTATCCGTCTGGCAACCGGGTGATGAATTCGTCGGCCAGCGCCGCTCGCGCGGCCGTTCGTATCGCCGCGTCTGAGTCGTTGCGGCCGTGCGCGCCGTAAGCGATATTGGCCCGCACCGTGTCGTTGAAGAGGTGGACCTCCTGCGTGACGATCGCGATCAGCGATCTGAGCGATGCCAGACCGACATCCCGCACGTCATGCCCGTCGATCAGGACCGATCCGTCGACCGGGTCGTAGAAACGCGGAATCAGATTGGTCAGCGTGCTCTTGCCGGCGCCGCTCTGCCCGACGATCGCCACCATCTCTCCCGCGCGCACCCTGAACGAAACATTCTCCAGCACCGGCAGGTCGAATCCCGCGCCGTAACTGAACGAAACATCCCGGAACTCGATCTCGCGGGCGAAACCGTCGAGCCTCACCGCGCCAGGCTTCTCGACCGTCTCCATCCGCTCGTCCATAAGCTTGAAGATTCTGGCCGCCGAAGCCAGTCCCTGCTGCATGTCGTGCTGCAGGCGGCTCAGCCGACGGATCGGATCGTAGCTCTTGAACATGCAGAAGAGGAACGCGACGAAGGTGCCGAGACTCATCTGCCCGGCGCCGATGCTCCGCTGCGCGTAGAGCAGCAGGCAGGCCACGGCGACGATCCCGACCGTTTCGAGCACGATCGGCGAGAGGAAATAGATCCGCATCGCCTTGAGCTGGTCGCGCATCTGCTTGCGCGCCGTCCGGCCGAACCGCTCGCTCTCGTAACCCTCCATTCCGAACGCCTTGACCACGCGCTGCGACGAGATCGCCTCCTGAGCGACATCCAGCATCTCGGCCCCGCTCTCCTGCCGCGATGTGATGTACTTGCGCAGCTTGCGGTTGAAGGTCGTCGTCATGTACGCCACCGGCGGGCCGAGAAGAAAGATCGCTCCCGCCAGCCGCCAGTTGAACTTGAAGAGCAGCACCAGATAGACGACCAGGCTGACCGACTCCCTGAGCAGATCGCGCAGCGTATCCGATACCGCCCGCTCGACCAGCGCTGCATCGCTCATCAGGTGCGCCGTCAGTTCGTTGGTCGGACGTTTTGCAAAGAACGAAGCGGACTGTCGGACGATATGATCGTAGAGCGCCGTCCTGACATCGGCGATCACGTTCTGACCGATGTGGCTCATCGAGTATGACGAGAAGTACTCGGTCGCTCCCTTGGCCAGAGTGAAACCAACCAGCAGCAGCGCGATCACCGGCCACGAATCCTCGCTCCCCGACGGAAGGTAACGCTTCAGATCCAGGATTCCCGATGCGACACCAGTCGCCTGCGATCCGGACAACTTGTCAAAGATCGGCACCAGCAGCAGACTGGTCGCCCCCTCGAGCAGCCCGGTCACAATCATCAGGACCACTGAGAGCGCAAATATCAGGCGATACGGCCTGAGATATCCTAGTAATCGGGCGAATTCGGTCATGCGGTGCCTGGCGTTCGTCTATGTCCCGGCTGAAATTATCCTGTCTCCAATGCCGATAGTGAAACGGGAATTATAATTTCGGTATGGAATTTGCGTCAAGGAATAATCTTATGGTGAAAAGGGCGCCCGGCGAGGCGCCCTTTCCGGCCTGCCCGCTCCCGGATCAGTTGCTGATCCGGATCGAGCGGATCGCATTGCTGAAGGCGCGGTTGAAGTTTCGCGAATCCCGCTGCGGAACCACCTGAATGACGTAGAAGAGCGCGCCATCCCGCATCATTGTGGTGTAGACGCGGACGAGTTCCGTCTGGCCGGTAACCGGCGAGGGGCCGGCCAGCAGCAGCGTCAGCGCATTGCGCCGGTCGATGCTGGTGCGCGAATACCGCCCCTGCGGCTGCAGGTACTGATTGTTCTGGAGCAGCGAACCGATGAAACGATCGGATGCGTCCTCGAGGTACGAAGCGCCGGCATTGACCACCCCGACCATCAATCCGTGAGTGAAGACCGACTGCCCGCGGAAATCGCCGTACGCTCCCTGCGGAGCGAAGGTCACCGAGTTCTGACTCTCGAAGCTCCGCCAGTTCTCGGGTACGCCGATCTGGAAGAGATTTCCGCCGTTGTAGGAGCGATAGGCAGACGACGGCATCTCGACGCGCTGTTCGATCCGGCTGCCCGAAGGATAGGGGCTGCCGCCGGTCTGTCGATTGGATGCGTTCTTCTCGTAGAGCTGCTGCATGGTCGGAGCCGGGGACATGCGCCGCAGATAATTCTGCACGTTCCGGAACTCCTCAGTATTGTGGCGCGCGGCGTTGCGATTGACTCGAAGCCTCGTCGCCTCGGCCTGAATCGTCTGAGAGCGCTTGCCGGGATCCGGGTGGCTGCTCAGCCATTCGACCATCGATCTTCCCCCGCCCTTCTCCTTGATCGTCTCGAACATGGAGGCCATATCGAGCGGATCGTAACCGGCGCGGGCCATGATCTGCGCGCCGAGCAGGTCCGCCTGGCGTTCGTATTCGCGGCTGTATTTGAGCAGATAGACCCCGACTCCGAGCTGAGACCCCTGTGAGATTATCCCGCCGAGATTGCCGCCGATGATGGCGCCGAGGATCGCTCCGCCGAGCGCCGGAAGCTGATATTTCGGGCTCTGTCCGGCGGTCGCTCGCGCTGTTCCGTGGCGCAGCACGACATGGCTGATCTCGTGGGCCATGACTCCGGCCAGTTCGCCTTCATTCGCCGCGCCTTCGATCATTCCGCGGTTGACGTACATCGGGCCGCCGGGCAGCGCCGACGCATTCAGATCGCTGGCATTGATGACATCGAATTGAAACCTGAAGGCCGGGTTGCGGTATTCGGGCGGCAGGGCGGAGACCAGCCGGCGTCCCAGGCTCTCGACATAAGCGTCCGCCGCGCTGTCTTCAGACAAGGTCGGCATGACCTTCTCGTACTCGCCCGCAGCCTGCAACCCGAGCTGAACATCCTGTTCGACCGTATACCTGTTCTTCGGCGGCTGAATCCTCGTCCCCTGAGCCATCAGCGGGGCCGCGATCAGCGCGACGGTCATCATATTAATTGCAATCGATCTGCAGATTCTGCTTTTCATTATCCCCCCGTATATCCGGACTGAGGTCCGGCGTTCATCCCGTTCCGCGTCGCTTCTTCTCTTGCGCGGGTTTGACGGGTCAGTCGTTTTTTACTTTCAATATGCTATCATCCGTTTCGCTTCCGTCATGAAAGATGGCGAAAATACCGTATGGGTTGTTTATGAAGGTTATGGCCGGCGAAGACTATTATTTCGAGAAAGGGCTGATGGTGATGACCGCCCGGTATCACCTCAAACGCGGCTATTGCTGCGGCAGCGGATGCCGGCACTGTCCCTTCGATCCCAGACACCACGCCGGAGCCACAGCCGTCGCTGGTCCCGTCCCCGACCAGCGTTCCGTCAACGATGAAGGACAGAAACCGCCCTCAACCGCCGTATGAACCCGAAGATCAGAATTGGTTGATCGCGGCGTCGATTTACTTTCTACTTTCTACTTTTTACTTTCTACTCAATTATGTCTGGAACATGCGTCGACGATGGCCTCATCGACCTTCGAGCCGACGACGATCTCGGTTTTGCGGGAGACGACGGCGATCTCGCTGATGACTAGATAGCGCGCCCGCTCGAGCATCTGTTTTTCCCTGAACGAAAGCGGCTTGTTCTGATTGAGAAAGGTCAGGGTCTTGAGCACGTCAGCGACGGCGAAGAGATCTCCGCTCCGGATCGCCTCTGAGAACTCCCTGAAACGGTCCTTCCAGTCCGTGGACGGCGAGTTGAAGTCATCGGCCAGAAACCTGAGCAGTTCGTCGCACTGCCGGGTTCCGATCAGACGTCGAATGCCTACACCGGTCGCGTTGGAGATCGGAACCATGACGGTCGAATTGTTTGCCTGAACGCGGAGGAGGTAGAAATCCGTGTCTTCTCCATCGATTTCGCGGGATTCGATACGTTCTACGATGGCAATGCCGTGGGAAGGATAGACAACTTTTTGCCCGACCTTGAATTCCACAATGTCCCCCTTTCTTCAGGATGAACGCGGAATAGCAATAGTGGCGATGACGCAATAATCAAAGGTGCATAAAGTCTAGCACCACGCTGTCTGCAGGGTCAAACATCCGTTATCTCCGGTCAGGCGATGAATACTGCGATTGCGGCTGATCGGATTTTGACCTGAATGCGATTTCATTGGATACTCTGACAATAATTCAACGTCTGAAAAAGAGAGAGGTGTCTGTCATGGCCGATCCGATAATGCTGGCAAGGGACGTCGAGGAGATATTTCTGCTGCCGAAGATGTCCAATC
The DNA here is from genome assembly GCA_937967285.1 of uncultured Acidobacteriota bacterium. Classification (GTDB taxonomy): domain Bacteria; phylum Acidobacteriota; class Blastocatellia; order RBC074; family RBC074; genus JADJXM01. The sequence continues at coordinate 991 of CALBSU010000207.1, read as the reverse complement.
GACACGGTCTGATCGCGGGAGCGACCGGGACCGGCAAGTCCGTCACTCTGCGCGTAATCGCCGAGAATTTCAGCCGGATCGGTGTACCGGTCTTCATGGCTGACGTGAAGGGCGATCTGGCGGGGATGTGCCGACCGGGCGGCGACAATCCGAAGGTCGCGCAGCGCGCCGAACAGCTCGGGCTGAGCGGGTTCGCCTACACTTCATTTCCGGTCGTCTTCTGGGACGTCTTCGGCGAGCAGGGCCATCCGCTGCGAACGACGATATCCGAGATGGGGCCGCTGCTGCTGGGCAGAATCCTCAATCTGAACGATACGCAGAGCGGCGTGCTGACGCTGGTCTTCAAGGTTGCGGACGACAACGGGATGCTGCTGCTGGACCTGAAGGACCTGCGGGCGATGCTGCAGTTCGTCGCGGAAAATTCGAAGTCTCTGACGACCGAGTACGGCAACGTTTCGTCGGCGAGCATCGGGGCAATCCAGCGACGCCTGCTCGAGCTGGACGAGCAGGGCGGAGAGATCTTCTTCGGCGAGCCGGCGCTCAACATCATGGATCTCATGCAGACCGACGGCGACGGGCGCGGCATCATTAATATACTCGCCGCCGACAGGCTGCTGCAGGCGCCCAAGCTCTACGCCACATTCCTGCTCTGGATGCTTTCGGAGCTCTTCGAGAACCTGCCCGAGATCGGGGATCCGGAGAAACCGCGGATGGTCTTCTTCTTCGACGAAGCGCACCTGCTCTTCGATGAAGCTCCCGAGGCGCTGCTGCAGAAGATCGAGCAGGTCGTCAGGCTGATCCGCTCGAAGGGGATCGGCGTCTACTTCGTCAGCCAGAATCCGCTGGACATCCCGGACGTGGTGCTGGGGCAGCTCGGCAACCGGGTTCAGCACGCGCTGAGGGCCTTCACGCCGCGCGATCAGAAGGCGGTCAAGGCTGCTGCGACGACATTCCGCCAGAATCCGGCGATCGACGTCGAGCAGGCGATCCT
>CALBSU010000206.1 GCA_937967285.1 uncultured Acidobacteriota bacterium | reverse complement strand
TTCCAGTCGGTCTCGGGGCGTGTCTCCGAGGCGACGCGGTCGATGTTGACGGTTCGATCGATGTCCCAGGCCAGATCCTCGCCCTGGAGCTTGATCTTGATGTGCGTCAGCCCGTCCTTTCTGATCCAGTCCGCCAGGGTTTCAGGCAGACCGTCACCGATCGGTTTGGTTAGCTCGGAGGGGAGCACAGCATCGGCTCCGCCGACGGAATGAAAGACGGCCAGACTCTTTCGAGCTTCCGGCAGGATGTAATCGCCCAGGCTCTCGCCGGCAAAATCCCGGCCCAGATAGCTACCCAGATCGCGAGGCAGCAGGTCGCGGCCGTAAGTCCGGTAAGAGCTCCGCCCGTGCAGTTTGCCGAATGCATCGTGTATGGCCGCATCGAACGGACTGGCGGTGACCAGAGTGCAGAGTTTCGGGATCGGCGTCGGAAGTTTCAGTTCCGCTGACAGTTCGACGGCGGACTTGAGATATTCCGGTTCGAGTATTCGATTGAGGTCGATCGGATGTCCGTATTCGGCGCAGGATGCCGTGATGACCTGGATCCGATCGGCCAGTTTCCGCATCGCATTGAGAGTCCCGTCGTAGGGAATCTCTCGCGAGGGAAACGACCAGACGTTGCCGAGCGGCATCGAGCCGAAACCTTCGGATGAGCGGCCGTCGCGCGAACGGACGCGGATTCTGACATTGAGGATCGTCGCGCGATCCACCGGCACTCCGCCGAATTTGTACGGGGCGCGGTAACGGTGCTCCTCGAGGCTCGACTGGACCGAATCGATCCTGATCTGAGCCCCGTCAGCGCCGCGGCTGCAGGCCGGGCCGGCGCTCAATCCGAGGATCGAGGCGGCGGCGCCGGCCAGAAAGCCGCGTCGCGACGGAGATGCCGTCTTCAGGTTGTTCACAGGATGATCGGTCATACGCTTTCGGGGAATTTCCATGGTGCGCGATAGTTGTACCGGAGCATCCGGTTGGCAGCCTGATTGTTTGTGAACCTCTCGTTGTCGCCGTCCCATTCCAGCCAGGCCTTCATGCGATAGGCGATGTTGCCGATGAGCGGTCCGGAAGTGCTCCGGTGGCCGGTCTCCATGTCGCAGTTGGTCTGCTGACGGCTTCTGATGCAGTCGAGGAAGTTGCGCGCATGGAGCGCCGTGCCGTCGCCATCCCCCTTGCCGGAGCTCGCTTCGATCAGCTTCTTCTTCTCAGTCCTCCACGGGCGCTCCGAGGCGCGGTTGGTCGGATTATTGGCGGGGAACTCGTGGATCCGCGTCTCCTCGGGTACGACCTGGTATCCGTTGCTCTGCAGATATAGCGTTCCGGTCGTACCTCGAAACTCGATCTGCCCGCTGTTGACGCCGGCCGGTTGGGAGCTGGCGTTGAACTGCGAGAATGTGACCAGCGTGCCTCCGGGATATGTCCACAGCACTTCGAGCGTGTCGGGAACCTCGCGGTTGTCCTCCATCCCTGCAAACTTGCCGCCCATGGCCGTGACCGCTGTCGGCGCCTTCTGGCCGAGCGCCCACTGAATGACATCCATGTAATGGACGCCGAAATTGGTGAGCTGCCCGCCGGAATAGTCCCAGAACCAGCGGAAGCGGTAGAAGGTCCGGTTCTTGTTGTACGGTTTCATCGGAGCCGGCCCGAGCCATGCGTTCCAGTCTAGATCCGCCGGCGGCCTGACCTCTTTCGGGTTGCCGATTCCGGTCGGCCACTCGTTCTGAATGTGAAAGGCGCGGACGGCCGTCACCTTTCCGATTCCTCCGGTGCGGACTATCTCTGCCGCTTCCCGCACAAACTGCATCGATCTTCGTTGCAGGCCGACCTGCGTGACCCGTTTGTATTTGTTCGCGGCATAGGCCATCCGGCGGCCTTCCTCGACGCAAAGCGAGAGCGGCTTTTCGATGTAGACGTCCTTGCCCGCCTGACAGGCGTGGATCGTCTGCAGCGCGTGCCAGTGATCGGGAGTATTGATGACCACCGCATCGATATCTTTCATGTCCAGAATCTGGCGGTAATCTTTGGTCTGTTTCGGTGATCCGCCGATCTTGCCGGCTGCGTGATCGAGGTACGGCTGATAGAGGTCGCAGATGGCGGTCACCTCGCAGTCCTTGTGCGTCAGGAAAGCGCTCAACACCTGGTCTCCGCGGTTGCCGAGCGCGATGAAACCAAGCCGGACCCGGTCATTCGCGCCGAGCACTCGCATGCTGCTGATGGCCGTCGACAATCCCGCGGCGGCGGCGGTTCTATTGAAATCTCTTCTCGTAATTCCCATGGGTTTCTCCTCCGGAGGCGAAATGATGAATTTTCCCTCGAGCGGTTGGCAGTCGGGAAAAAATGTAACAGAATCTCGGGGACTTCATCTCTCAAAAAAAACAATCTGACCGGCGATTCGACCCGCCGGAGAACGGACTTCTTATGAGCGGAAAAAATCTTCGTCTGTTGTCGTTCGTCATCCTGGTGGCCGTCGCGGCATGGATGATCGCCGACTTCGTCAGACTGGGTCATCTGACCGCATCGCTGATCAGGACGGGGCTGCTGATCGTGGCGGTGATACTGATGCTGGTGGCTCGGAGGCGCGGTTAGGACGTCACATATCGACGGTCAGATCCGTCAGCCTGTAGAAGCCGTTGGCCGGCGTGATTGCGTAACCTTCGCCGACCAGAGCGCGATTGCCGAGCCCTGCTTCGGGGCGCGAGAGACCAGAGACGCGGGCCAGTTCGCCGGGCCAGGTCATGCCGGCCGACGTGAGGAAGCTGCGCGCGATCTCTCGAAAAGCTGTCTGGCGATCGGTTTTGACGGCGATCTCCTCGGGGAACCGTCCTTCGGCGAGCGTCCAGATATAGGTGAATTTCGGGGCGTAGACGACTTCGCTCGGGATGACGATCATCGTTGCCTGCAGTTCGTCGATCGCACGTGTGAACTCCTTTCTGTCGACGACGCCGGATTCCTTGCGCAGATCGGCGGTTCCCATCTCCCATTCCTTGCGCAGAACCTTGAGGATCGCCAGCGATGCGGGGCTCAACCGGGCCTTCTCGCGTCGCCGGTCGACGCCCCAGACGGCCCTGAAGTACGGGATCATTCGCGGCGCGATGAACATCGTTCTTGAACGCGCGAGCTTGCCGTACCAGACCTTGCCGCGTCGAACCAGCTCGTCCTTGAGGATCCAGGTGTGTGAGCTTTCCGGATCCTTCTGGACGTTGTGCGGCATGACGGCGTCGCGACGACCGCAGACCGCGATGTAGAGAGACGGGCCGGGTTGTCTCGAGTCGGTCAGGCACGATATGAAACCGAGCTTCTCGATGAGCGCTTCGGCCTGATGCACATTTTCGATCCGCGAGGTCCCTTCGCGTCGCCAGTTTCTGTCGCGAAACTCCTCGATTCCGGCGGGGAGCGTTCTGTCCATAACCGGAAAGTAGCGTATTTTGATCTTTTACGCTACAGTCAATTCGCCGCAAACGAAATGAAATTCATATGACCGAAGCACAAACGATCGATGCCGGAATGATCGAAGGATTGTTGGGCGAGGCGAGAAGCTCCGCGCGCCGTCGTGCGATCAGGCGGCTCCATTCAGGCGACTGGGAGCATTGCCACAGGATGCTCAATGCGCTCGTGCCGGGCACCTACGTCCAGCCGCACCGCCATCCGAATCTTCACCAGGGTGAAGGGTTCATCATTCTCAGGGGGCGGCTGGCGCTGCTCATCTTCGATGATGACGGAAGCGTGGATGCCGGCCTCAGTCGCGTGCTCTCGCCGGAGGATGGCGTGCTCGGAATTGATATCGCATCCGGGATCTGGCACAGCCTTGTTGCGATCGAGGAATGTGTGATCTACGAGGTCAAAGGCCAGCCGCCCGGCGGATACGTTCAGGCTGGTGACAAGGAGTTCGCTCCCTGGGCGCCCGCCGAGGGCGAACCGTCCGTCGATGGATATCTCAGATCGCTCGAACAGACAGCCAGAGGTTTAATCAGATAAAGCGAGGTGGAACTTGAAATCCGCACGAATCCTGCAAACGATACTGATCATCGCTTCGATTTTTACGCTGGTCCCGACGTTCATCGCCGCCCAGGAGGGAATTTCGCCTCGTGATTACCAGGGCATGCGGTGGAGGATGATCGGACCGTTCCGCGCCGGTCGAACTGTGGGAGCAGCCGGAATACCGTCGAGCCCAAATATCTTCTACATCGGCGTCAACAACGGCGGAGTCTGGAAAACGACCGACTACGGAAGGACCTGGAATCCGATCTTCGACGATCAGCCGACCGGATCGATCGGCGACCTGGCGGTCTCTGAGTCGAATCCCGACATCATCTATGTCGGCAGCGGAGAGGGGCTGCCTCTGCGCCCGGATCTGTCTGTCGGCGACGGCGTCTACAAGTCGACCGATGGAGGAAAGACCTGGCGGAACATGGGGCTCAGGAACGGGCAGCAGATAGGTTCGGTGATCATCGATCCGAAGGACCCGAACCGCGTCTTCGTCGCGGTCTGCGGCCACCCGTTCGGTCCGAACAGGGAACGCGGAGTGTATCGAACGCTCGACGGCGGAGAGACGTGGAAACAGGTACTTTATAAAGATGAAGACACCGGCGCGATCCAGGTGCAGTTCGACCCGACGGATTCGCGGACCATCTACGCCGATCTCTTCGAGGTGCGCCACGGTCCGTGGGAGAACGGCCAGTGGCAGGGCCCGGGCAGCGGACTCTACAAATCGACGGACGGAGGCGATACCTGGAAGCCGCTGACCGCCGGCCTGCCGACATTCGAACAGGGACTCGGCAGGATCGGGTTCGACGTGTCGCGGAGCAATCCGAAGATCCTCTACGCGACGGTCGACGCAGACCCGCAGCACGGCGGAATCTATCGTTCGGACGACGGCGGCGAGAGCTGGCGACGCGTCAGCAATGAATCGCGGACCTGGGGGCGGGGAAGCGATTTCGCCGAAATCAGAATTCACCCGCGCAATCCGGACATCGTCTTCGTCGGCAATACGGCGTCCTACAAGTCGGTCGACGGCGGTAAGACTTTCAAGGCGTTCAAGGGAGCGCCGGGAGGCGACGATTATCACCGAATCTGGATCAACCCGCTCCATCCGGATGTGATGATCTTCGCGACCGATCAGGGAGCGACGATCACCGTCAACGGCGGAGAGACGTGGAGCAGCTGGTACAACCAGCCGACGGCCCAGCTCTATCACGTGATCACCGATAACCGATGGCCGTACTGGGTCTACAGCGGACAGCAGGAGAGCGGTTCGGTCGCCGTGGCCAGTCGCGGCGATTACGGCGCGATAACCTGGCGCGACTGGCGGACGGTCGGCGTGGACGAGTACGGCTATGTCGCTCCCGATCCGCTCGATCCTGACATCACCTATGGCGGACGGGTGACGCGGTTCGACTGGAAGACGGGACAGGTTCAGAACGTCGCGCCGGAAGCGCTGCGGAGCGGCCGCTACCGGACGCTCAGGACGATGCCGATCATCTTCTCGCCGGTCGACAAAAAGACGCTCTATTTCGCGACCAACGTGCTTTGGAAGACGACGACCGGCGGCAGCAGCTGGGAGGCGATCAGTCCGGACCTCTCGCGTGAGAGCTACGACATTCCGGAGGTGATCGGCAAGTATCGCAAGCCTGAGATGGCGACGATGCCGCGGCGCGGAGTGATCTACACCATCGCTCCGTCCCATCGCGACATCTCGACGATCTGGGCCGGGACCGACGACGGACTGATTCATCGAACGACCGACGGCGGCAGGACGTGGAAGAACATCACGCCCCCCGAACTGAAATCCTGGATGAAGGTATCGCTGATGGATGCCGGCCATTTCGACAACGATACGGCCTACGCCGCGATAAACACGCTCAGGCTGGACGATCTCCGCCCGCACATCTACCGCACGCGCGACGGCGGCAAGACCTGGAAGCGGATAGTCAAAGGCATCCCCGACGGAACCATCGTCAATGTCGTGCGCGAAGACACGCAGCGCAAGGGACTGCTCTTCGCCGGAACGGAACAGGCCGTCTATGTTTCGTTCGATGACGGCGAGCAGTGGCACCCGCTGAGACTCAACATGCCGGCGACCTCGATCCGTGACCTGGTCGTCAAAGATGACGATATCGTCGTCGGAACTCACGGCCGCAGTTTCTGGATACTCGACGACATCACGCCGCTCAGGCAGCTCAATGCGCAGGTCGCGCGGGCCGATGCTTATCTCTTCGCGCCTCAACTGGGGACCAGAGTCCGCCGCAGCCTGAACACCGACACACCGATCCCGCCCGAGGAGCCGATGGGGCAGAATCCGCCGGACGGCGCGATCATCAATTATCGTCTGGCGGCAGACGCGCGGGAGGTGCGGCTCGAGATCCTCGATGCGGCAGGAAAGCTGGTCCGCGCTTACTCCAGCACGGACCCGCCGGAATCGATCGACGAAGACAAGCTGACCTATCCGTCGTACTGGTTTCGACCTCATCGAAACCTGCCGACGACTTCCGGTATGCACCGCTGGACGTGGGATCTGCACTATCAGAATCCGGCTGGATTCCCGAGAAGCTACGGCATGCAGGCGATCCTCCGCGATACGCCGACCGGCCCTTCCGGACCGACGGCTCTGCCCGGAAAGTACACGGTCCGGCTGACGGTCGACGGACGGCAGATGACTCAGCCGCTGACGCTCAGGATGGATCCCCGCGTCAGGACTTCGCCCGCCGATATCGAAAAGATGTTCGCGGTCTCGAAGGGGTGTTTCGACGGGATCGAAAGAATCAGGAGCGCGCAGGCAGAGGCGGAGCGCGTCAGAGGTCAGATCAAAGCCCTGCTCGAAAGGCCTGTCAGCGGCGATCTCGGCAGGTCGATCAGCGATCTCGATGCCGCAATTACTGCGCTGGCCGGACGCTCGGCCGGACTCGACTTCTTCGGAATCAGCAACCGCGAACCGGGATTCGCCGGACTCGCCAACGGCCTGCTCTCGCTGATGAACCTTGTCGAGGGCGCCGATGCCGCACCGACCACGCAGGCCGTCGCTGCATCGAATGACCTGCAGCGCTCGCTAAATGAACTGCTCTCAAAATGGAGTGCGATCAGAACGACTGAGATTCCGCGTCTCAATTCACGCCTTCGCGCGGCCAGTCTGCCGGAGATTAAGCCTGCGGGACAGTGATAGACGGAAATAATGAAACAGGCTGATGTCGGGACACTTATCAAAATGGCCCGGAGGGCCTATCGAAAATAGCCCCGCGATTCATCGCGGGGATTCAGTCAGCGTTATGTGAGAGTCCCGGA
>CALBSU010000205.1 GCA_937967285.1 uncultured Acidobacteriota bacterium | reverse complement strand
AAGCATCTGATCATCGAGAAACCGATTTCGATCGGCTACGCCGATGCGCTGAGAATGCGCAAGGCGATTCATGAAGCAGGCGTCCAGGCGTGCGTCTGTTTCGAGGTCCGTTTCAGCCAGCAGGCGACGATGATCCGGTCGACAATTGAAGAGGGACTGCTCGGATCGCTGCATTACGGCGAGGTCGATTACTACCACGGCATCGGCCCGTGGTACGGCCAGTTTCCGTGGAACGTCAAGAAGGATATGGGCGGAAGCAGCCTGCTCACCGCCGGCTGTCATGCGATGGACCTGCTGCTGATGTTCATGGACTCGGAGGTCGAGGAGGTGACCAGCCTGAGCAACCGTTCGAGCAATCCGGTCTTTGCGCCGTATGAGTACGACACCACGCTGGTCACGCTGCTCAAATTCAAAAACGGAAAGATCGGCAAGGTGGCTTCGGTCGTCGACTGCCTGCAACCGTACTACTTCCACATCCATCTGGTCGGAAGCGAGGGCAGCATGCTCGACAATCGCATCTACAGCGCGAAGCTCAAGGGAATGAGCAAGCAGAAGTGGAGCGCGCTCGAAACCGGGTTGATCGATTCCGGAGATGTGGCCGATCACCCGTACGTTCCGCAGTTTCAGGCCTTCATCGACAGCCTGCGCAAGGGTGAGAAGATGCCGCTGACCGACTTCGACACGGCTTTCGAGAGCCATCGCGTCGTCTTCGCCGCGGACCTCTCGGCGGCGGAGAAACGGACCGTCAAGATGTCTGAAATGGAGATGTAAAATGGAGCGCCGATGGAGCGCCGGCATCCTGCCGGCATGGCTTGGCATTTAGCAATCATGCCGTCGCTCCATCAGCGTTCCATCTTACTTCAGCATCGCCTCGCGTTTGGCCTTGAACTCGGTGCCCGGCTTCCACTCGGGCCACTTGTCGGTCTGGGCGACGCGAAGGCCGACCTCGAAGAAGAGCTGCGTATCCTCGACGGCGCCGGCGAGATCCCAGTCCGGTTTCACCTCGTCGCTCACCTTGTGATAATCATTGGTCGTGTACTCGTCGCGCTTCTTCATCCCGTAATCTGCCGGCTTGCCGATGAACTCCGTACCGGAATCGGTGTAGAGCGCCGGGACGCCCTGCTTGGCGAATTCGAAGTGATCCGAACGGTAGAAGAATCCCTTCTCCGGCTCGGCATCGGGTTTGATCGTCCTGCCCTTCGCCGTGGCGATCTCCGAGAGGAGATCATCGAGCGTCGAGTTGCCGTATCCGACGATCGAGATGTCCTTCGTCCTGCCCCACTGGTTGAAACCGTCGACATTGAAATTGGCGAGAGTGCGATTGAGCGGATAGAGCGGCTTGGTGGCGTAGTATTTCGCGCCGAGCAGTCCTTTCTCCTCAGCCGTCACCGCCAGGAAGATGATCGAGCGTTTCGGCGGGGTCTTGAGTTTGGTGAACGCCTCAGCGATCTCGAGGAGGACGGACGTACCCGAAGCGTTATCGAGCGCGCCGTTGAAGATCTGGTCGCCTTTCAGCGATTCATCCCTGCCCATGTGATCCCAGTGAGCGGTGAAGACAACGTATTCGTTCTTCGCTACCGGGTCGGATCCTTCGAGCACCGCGACGACGTTGCGCGAATCGACCTCTCGAAGAGTCGTTTTAATGTCGATGTCGGCCTTTGCCGCGAGCGAAACCGGCTTGAAGTCCTTGCTCAGCGCGGCTTTTTTAAGAGCGTCGAAGTCCTGACCCGCGGCCTTGAAGAGCGACCGGGCGGCCGGGTCGGAGATCCAGGATTCGACGGCGACGCGGCTCATGTTCTTGTCCGGAGTCCTGATATCGAAGTTCTCCTGCCGCCAGCTTGCGAGCGCCGCCATCGGATAGCCGGCCGGCCCTGTCTCATGAACGATGATCGCCGCGGCAGCTCCCTTCTCGGATGCGATCTCGAACTTGTAGGTCCAGCGGCCGTAATAGGTCATCGCTTTCCCCTTGAACATCTTGTCATCGAGCTTCGACGGATCTGACGGGTCCGGGATCGCCGGGTCATTGATCAGGAAGACGACGGTCTTGCCTTTCACGTCCACTCCCTTGAAATCGTCCCAGCCGTATTCCGGCGCAACCACGCCGTAACCGACGAAGACGACATCGGAGTTCTCGACCTTGACCTCGGGCACGTACCTCAATGATCTGGCGAGGAAGTCGTCGTTCTTGAGAGCCATCTTCCGGCCCCCGACCTGGAAGGACATCTCGGGTTTCGGAGTGTATCCGGCCAGCGGCACGGCCTGAACGTAACTCCCGTCGGGATTGCCGGGCTTGAGTCCCATCTTCCTGAACTCTTCTGTCAGGTAGTTGACCGTCAGCTCCTCGCCTTTGGTTCCCGGCGCGCGTCCCTCGAACTCGTCCGATGCGAGTCTGTCGATGTGCCTCATCAGATCGGAGCTCGTGATGCTCTCGATGCCGGGCCCGGCATCCAGGGCCGGAGCCTTCTCCGGCGCCTGAGAGCACCCGAAAGCCCCGGCGATCATGATTGCAAGAATGACTGTATTGATTCCGCGTATTTTCATTTTTCACCTCCAGGTTAGTAGAAAGTAAAAGTAACTGCTCAGCCCCCGTTGGCTGGCCAAAGCCCGCGGAGCGGGCGACAGAGTT